>JAGREA010000186.1 GCA_020446745.1 Rhodobacterales bacterium
CCGGGTCACGGCCCGGGACCGGGCGCGCCTGTCGGCCTACATCGAGCGCCTGGCCGCCGCGCGCCCCGCCGCCCTGAACCGGGCCGAGCAGATGGCCTTCTGGATCAACCTGTACAACGCCCTGACCGTGCGGGTGGTGCTGGACCACTACCCGGTGATGTCCATCCGCGACATCGACATCTCGCCGGGCTTCCTGGCCGACGGGCCCTGGGGGGCGCCCCTGGTGGCCGTGGACGGCACGGATGTCTCCCTGAACGACATCGAGCACCGCATCCTGCGGCCCCTGTGGCGGGACCCGCGGGTGCACTATGCCGTCAACTGCGCCTCCCTGGGCTGCCCGGATCTGGCGGCCCGGCCCTACGCGGCCGGGGACCTGGAGGCCCGGCTGGACACCGCCGCCCGGGCCTACGTGAACCATCCCCGCGGCGCGGCGGTGAAGGACGGCAGGCTGGTGGTGTCGTCCATCTATGTCTGGTTCGGCGGCGATTTCGGCGGCGACGACGGGGTGCTGGCCCACCTGCGCCAATACGCCGAACCGGCCCTGGCCGGGGCCCTGGCCGCCGTCACGGCCATCGGCGATCACCGCTATGACTGGGGCCTGAACGACGCGCCCTGATCCCGGGCTTGCTCCACGTTTCCGTACCGGTTAGTATGTCCACACACCGGAGGAGCCCGCCATGGAAAGCAAGCGCCGCAACCTGATCGATGCCGCCAAGACCCTGCTGTGGGAAACCGGCTATGAATCCATGAGCCCGCGCCGGGTGCTGGCCACCAGCGGCGCCGGCCAGGGCAGCATGTACCACCACTTCACCGGCAAGGAGGACCTGGCGGCCACGGCCCTGGACGAGACCACGTCCGAGATGATCGCCGCCTTCGACGCCCTGTTCGACGACGCCCTGCCGCCCCTGGCCCGCATCGCGCGCTACCTGGAATTGGAACGCGACGGCACCGCCCGCTGCCGCCTGGGCCGCCTGGCCAACGAACGGGCGGTGCAGGAAGGCCCCCTGCGCCTGCCCCTGGAACGGTACTTCGAGCACGTGGAACGGCGCATCACCAAGGCCCTGAAGGAGGCCGCCAAGGACGGCGCCCTGGGCGACGGCGTGAAACCCCGCAAGACGGCGGCGGCCCTGGTGGCGGCCGTGCAGGGGGGCTATGTGCTCAGCCTGGCCCACAACGACCCCGGCTACGTGGGCCGCGCCACCTCGGGCGCCCTGGCCCTGCTGAAGGCCGCCGCGCCCTAGCCCCGCCGTCCGGCCCTCCCCGGCCAACGGGAACCACCCCCGAAACCCAAGGTGGCCGGGCCATCAAAAAAGCGGTCCTGATTTTTTGTAAGCAGTGGTATGTAAAAGAAAAGGGATCAAGCGTCCGCCCCAGCTCGTGACACCGGCCGGCGGGCTGGCTCCAGCCGCGAATGGTGTTGCGACGGCGGGCGTGGCCGGCCCGCTACCGCCCAAAGGATCAGGCCCCCAAAGGATCAGGCTTCAGGATCAGGCCCAAGGACAGGAGAGACCATGTACACGCTGTTCTATTCCCCCGCCTCGCCCTACGCCCGCAAGGCCCGCATGGTGGTGATCGAAAAGGGCCTGGGCGACCGCGTTGCCGCCGTCCAGCGCGACCCCTATGCCGACCCCGACGACCTGCGGACCGGCAATCCCCTGGGCAAGGTGCCCACCCTGGTGCGGCCCGGGGTCGCGCCCCTGTTCGACAGCCCCCTGGTGTGCGAATTCCTGGACAGCCTGCCATCCGACGCGGCGCCCCTGATGCCGGCCGGCGGCGAGGCCCGGTGGACGGTGCTGCGCCGCCAGGCCCTGGCCGACGGCATGATCGACGCCACCTACAACCTGGTCATGGACCGGCGCCGCACGGACACCCGCCCCTCGGCCCACTGGGAAGCCCGCTGGCTGGACGCCATCCACCGCGCCGTGGCCGTCCTGGCGGCCGATCCCCTTGCCCTGCCGCCTGTTGACGGATCCGCCCCCCTGGACATGGGCCACATCGCCGTGGGATCGGCCCTGGGCTACCTGGACCTGCGCCTGGCCGGCGACGTGGCCTGGCGCAACGGACACGCCGACCTGGCGGCCCGCTTCACCGCCTTTTCCCGGCGGCCGGCCATGGCGCAGACGATGCCGCCCACCGGCTGACGGACGCCAGCCGGCGGCACGGGCGGGCGGGGGCGGGTCAGGACGCCGGTTCGTCGGCCAGGCGGATGGGCACCCCGGCCTTGGCCTTGGTGGTGCGGATGCTCAGCGACGACTTCACCTGCGACACGTTGGGCGTGGCCGTCAGCTTGGTGGTCAGGAATTCCTGGTAGGCATCCCAGTCGGCGGCCACCACCTTCAGCAGGAAGTCCGTCTCGCCGGCCAGCATGTGGCAGTCCCGCACCTCGGGCCAGGCCTGCACCTGGGCCTGGAAGGCCTCCAGGTCCGCCTCGGCCTGGCTGGCCAGGCCCACGTGGGCGAACACGGTCACGTTGAAGCCCAGCAACTTGGGGTCCAACTCGGCGTGATAGCCGTTGATGTAGCCGGCCTCTTCCAGGGCCCGCACGCGGCGCAGGCAGGGAGGCGCGGAAATACCGGCCCGGCGGGCCAGTTCGACGTTGGTCATGCGGCCGTTTTCCTGCAGGTCGTGCAGGATGCGGCGATCAATCCGGTCGAGTTTCACTTTCTGATGGTCCGACTTGTCCACGGAAGCCTCCAATCTGCGCAAGGATATTACAATGAGGGCTTCCCCAAGCCAAGCGGTCGCGGGCACTTTTTTGCACCCGCACAAAGGGGCGCCAGGGGCCCAGGTTCGCTTGCCAGGGCGACGGGCCTTTCCTATGTTAGGGGGCCGCGCGGCCGGGGCGGGACCATAACCCGCTATTCGCGCCGGCCCGGGCCTGGTCCGACGACCAAACCCGGGGTTCGCCCGACGACCAAACAACGACCCGACGTCCAACAACAAACCGCCAAACAACAAACCACATGCACAACGAATAGGCCGCCGCCATGTCGACCCGCCACCACAGCAAGGTCCTGATCCTGGGGTCCGGCCCCGCCGGCTACACCGCCGCCATCTACGCGGCGCGGGCCAGCCTGTCGCCCCTTCTGGTCAAGGGGCTGCAGCCCGGCGGGCAGCTGACCATCACCACCGAGGTGGAAAACTATCCGGGCTTCGCCGAGGCCATCCAGGGCCCCTGGCTGATGGAACAGATGCAGGCCCAGGCCGAACACGTGGGCACCCGGATGTTCGACGACACCATCGTGTCGGCCGACCTTTCGGCCCGCCCCTTCGTGCTGACCGGCGATTCGGGCGACACCTACAGCGGCGACACCCTGGTGGTCTGCACCGGCGCCTCGGCCCGCTGGCTGGGGCTGGATTCGGAACAGGCCTACATGGGGGCCGGCGTTTCCGCCTGCGCCACCTGCGACGGGTTCTTCTTCCGCGGCCGCCAGGTGGCGGTCATCGGCGGCGGCAACACGGCGGTGGAAGAGGCGCTCTACCTGACCAACCACGCCAGCAAGGTGACCCTGGTGCACCGGCGCGACGAACTGCGGGCGGAAAAGATTTTGCAGGAACGCCTGTTCCGCAACGAGAAGGTGGAGGTGGTGTGGGATTCGGTGCTGGACGAGGTGCTGGGCGAAGGCAACCCGCCCGGCGTGACCGGCGCCCGCCTGAAGAACGTGAAGACCGGCGAAACCACCGACATCGCCGTGGACGGCGTGTTCATCGCCATCGGCCACACCCCCAACACCGACCTGTTCAAGGGCCAGCTGGACATGGACGGCGAGGGCTATCTGCTGACGGCCGCCGACAGCACGGCCACCAACATTCCCGGCGTCTATGCCGCCGGCGACGTGCAGGACAAGATCTACCGCCAGGCCGTCACCGCCGCCGGCACCGGCTGCATGGCGGCGCTGGAGGCCGAACGCTTCCTGGCCGAACGGGACGCGGCGACGGACCAGGCCGCGGAGTAAGGGCGGAATAAGTATTGGGCACCCGCCAATCGGGGGCGGGGCGCCCGCGTTGTAACGGCCGACCGCCACGCCGGCCGTCGGCCCCAGGGGAGCACCAGGCATGGACTGGGACAAGCTGCGCATTTTTCACGCGGTGGCCGAAGCGGGCAGCTTCACCCACGCCGGCGAAAGCCTGCACCTGAGCCAGTCGGCGGTCAGCCGCCAGATCAGCGCCCTGGAGGAAAGCCTGAAGCTACTGCTGTTCCACCGCCACGCCCGGGGGCTGATCCTGACCGAGCAGGGCGAACAGCTTTACCGCACGGCGCGCGAGATCTTCGCCAAGCTGGCCATGGCCGAGGCCCGCATCAACGAAACCCGCGAACGGCCCCAGGGCCCGCTGAAGATCACCACCACCATGGCCTTCGGGTCCGTGTGGCTGACGTCGCGCATCCGCGAGTTCCTGGAACTGTACCCGGACATCGACGTGTCCCTGGTGCTGACCGACGAGGAGCTGGACCTGTCCATGCGCGAGGCCGACGTGGCCATCCGCATGACCCCGCCGCGCCAGCCGGGGCTGATCCAGCGGCGCCTGCTGACCATGCACCACCACATCTACGCGGCGCCCGAATACCTGAACGAACACGGCGAACCGAAGCACGTGGACGACCTGGAAAACCACAAGCTGATCGTTTACGGCGATGCCGCCCACCCGCCCATTTCCGGCCTGAACTGGCTGCTGGAACTGGGCGCCGACACGGGGGTGAAGCGCCGCGCGGTGCTAAAGGTGAACAGCGCCTATGCCATCTTCCGGGCCGTGCAGAGCGGCCTGGGCCTGGGCGCCCTGCCCGACTACATCGGCCAGGACGCCGGCAACCTGGTGCAGGTGATGCCCGACCTGGAAGGCCCGTCGGTGGACGTGTACTTCGCCTACCCCGAGGAACTGCGCAATTCCAAGCGCATTGGCGTGTTCCGCGACTTCCTGGTGCAGAAGATCAACCACGACCATCCTTGAGGCCGGGGCGGCGCCGGCCATGACCCTGGCGCAGTGCCTTTCTGAAAGCCATGCACGTGGTACATGGCTGTCTTGTACGATTGTCGGTGGCGGGCCCCCCGCCCTTATCCTAAATATGGGGCAGGCGGATATTGCAGCGCAACATTCGCCGCCGGTTTCCGGGTGCAATGCCCGGTCTAAGGGCCCGAACCCCTTTCGGGTCCTACGTCTCCCAGACGTGAAGCCTCCCTGAATGAAACTCGCCCCCAAGGCCATTGCCTTGGGGGTTTTTTTTTGGGCCTGGCGGATGCCCGCCCGCGGCCTTTCAAGGCCTTGAATCCCAAGGGGAAAGAACGCCCGCATGGGGCGAGGGTGCGGGCCCCGGACGGACTTTTTCACGAATCGGCCATTTTTCCGCTGGACTTACTTCAGGAATTCCTTATATTAGATTTTAGTGATGTTGCAGCACCCCCTGTTGCTCCCTCCCGGGCAGCCCCGCTGCAACATCGAAGGGTTTCCGTGAAGCCCCCCAGCTTGCCACGGACGCCCACGTCTCCCAGACGTAAAGCCTCCCTGTTGCACTCGCCGGGCCCTCCCCAGGGCCCGGCATTTTCTTTGGGGGGGTGGAAGCGCCCACGCGCTCCCTCTCCCTGGGGGAGAGGGCCGGGGTGAGGGTCACATCAAGACTCCTCAGCGACTCTCCGCGCCCCCTCGGCGTCCTCCGCGGTTGTCTACATTTTTTTAAGGAACCCTCACCCTCCCCCGCCCTGACGGGCGCGGGCCCCTCCCTCTCCCTTAGGGCGAGGGATTGATCGGACTTCAGCCGCACAGCGTCCGCGCGTGGTGTTCCAGGTGGTCGGCCATGAAGGTGCTGATGAAGAAGTACCCGTGGTCGTAGCCCGCGTGGCGGCGCAGGGTCAGGGGATAGGCCGTATCGGCGCAGGCGGCTTCCAGCAGGTGGGGATGCAACTGCACCTCCAGGAACCCGTCGGCCAGGCCCTGGTCCACCAGCAGGGGCGGGCGGGGCGCCCCTTCCGGCAGGGCGCGGATCAGGGCGCAGGCGTCGTGGGCCGCCCAGGCGGCGCGGTCGTCGCCCAGGTAGCCGGTGAAGGCCTTCTCCCCCCACGGGCACTGGGTGGGCGCGCAGATGGGCGCGAAGGCCGAAACCGATTGATAGCGCCCCGGATGCTTCAGCGACAGGGTCAGGGCCCCGTGGCCGCCCATGGAATGGCCGAAGATGCCGACCCGGGCGTCGTCGCCGGGGAAGTCCGTGGTCACCAGGGCCCGCAGTTCGTCGGCCACCCAGGTTTCCAGGGCGTAGGACCCGGCGAACGGCGCCCGGGTGGCATCGATGTAGAAGCCGGCGCCGGTGCCGAAGTCCCAGTCGTCGTCCTCGCCGGGCAGGTTCAGGCCCCGGGGGCTGGTGTCGGGGGCCACCAGCATCAGGCCGTGCTCGGCCGCCAGGCGCTGGGCCCCGCCCTTGATCATGAACGTCTCTTCCGTGCAGGTCAGGCCGGCCAGGTAGAACAGCACGGGCACGGGCCCGTTCCTGGCCTGGGGCGGCTGGTACACGGCGAAGCGCATGGGGGATTTAGTGGCGGCGGCGTCGTGCTCGTAATAGCCCACGACGCCGCCGAAGCAGGCGTGCTCGCTCAAGACCCGCATGGATTAGAACGTCACCACGGCGCGGATGGACTTGCCCTCGTGCATCAGGTCGAAACCCTTGTTGATGTCCTCCAGGGGCAGCACGTGGGTGATCATGTCGTCGATGTTGATCTTGCCGTCCATGTACCAGTCGACGATCTTCGGCACGTCGGTGCGGCCCCGGGCGCCGCCGAAGGCCGTGCCCTTCCACACCCGGCCGGTGACCAGCTGGAACGGCCGGGTGGAAATTTCCTGCCCCGCCCCGGCCACGCCGATGATCACGCTTTCGCCCCAGCCCTTGTGGCAGCATTCCAGGGCCTGGCGCATGGTGGTGGTGTTGCCGATGCATTCGAAGCTGTAGTCGGCGCCGCCGTTCGTCACCTCGACGATGGCGCCGACGATGTCGTTCACGTCCTTCGGATTGATGAAGTCGGTCATGCCGAACTTGGTGGCCAGGGGCACCTTGTCGGGGTTCAGGTCGACGCCGACGATCTTGTTGGCCCCCACCATGCGGGCCCCCTGGATGACGTTCAGGCCGATGCCGCCCAGGCCGAACACCACCACGTTGGACCCGGGTTCCACCTTGGCCGTGTTGATCACCGCGCCGATGCCCGTGGTGACGCCGCAGCCGATGTAGCACACCTTGTCGAACGGCGCGTCCTTGCGGATCTTGGCCACGGCGATTTCCGGCAGCACCGTGTAGTTGGCGAAGGTGGAGGTGCCCATGTAGTGGAAGATCTTCTCGCCGCCGATGGAAAAGCGGCTGGTGCCGTCGGGCATCAGGCCCTGGCCCTGGGTCTCGCGGATGGCCTGGCACAGGTTGGTCTTGCCCGACGTGCAGTAGTCGCACTGGCGGCATTCGGGGGTGTAGAGGGGAATCACATGGTCGCCGGGCTGCACCGAGGTCACGCCCGGGCCCACCTCGACCACCACGCCGGCGCCCTCGTGGCCCAGGATGGCGGGGAACAGGCCTTCCGGATCGTCGCCGGACAGGGTGAAGGCGTCGGTGTGGCAGATGCCGGTGGCCTTGATCTCCACCAGCACCTCGCCGGCCCGGGGGCCGTCAAGCTGCACGGTTTCGATGCTCAGGGGCTTGCCGGCCTCGAAGGCCACGGCGGCGCGTACGTCCATGTCTGATGTCTCCCGTCACTGGTCCCAGGTTGGGGGCCCGGCCCCCGTTCGTCCCGGGCCCATCATGCCCGGTCCGGCCGGCGAAAGTCTCGCACTTTTCGGCCGGACCGGGGCCCCGTTCAGCCCAGCTTGGCGGTCTGGCGCAGGCCGATGTACAGGCTCAGGCACATGGCCAGCAGGACGATGGTGAACGGGAAGCCGGTGGACACGGCCATGGCCTGCAGGGCGTTCAGGGCGGCGTCGCCCCCCACCAGCAGCAGGGTGGCGGCGACGATGCCCTCGAAGGTGCACCAGAACACCCGCTGGGCCACCGGGGCGTCGGTCTTGCCGCCGGCGGTGATGGTGTCGATGACCAGCGAGCCGGAGTCCGACGAGGTGACGAAGAACACCAGCACCAGGAGAATGCCCAGGATGGAGGTGAACGAGGCCCACGGCAGGGGCGCCAGCATCTCGAACAGCTTCAGTTCCAGGGCCGCGTCCTTCACCGGCGCCGCGGCGTCGGCCATCACCTGCGACACGGCCGTGCCGCCGAAGGCCGCCATCCACAGCATGGACACGATGGTGGGGATGATGATGACGCAGAAGATGAACTCGCGCACCGTGCGGCCGCGCGACACCCGGGCGATGAACATGCCCACGAACGGCGACCAGGAAATCCACCAGGCCCAGTAGAACGACGTCCAGCCCTGGGTGAAGTTGGCGTCCTCGCGGCCGAACGGGTTGGCCAGGGGAATCAGGTCCTTGGCGTAGGCCGCCACGCCGCCCACCAGGGTGTCGAAGATCGCGGCCGTGGGGCCCACGGCGATGACGAACACCAGCAGCAGCGCCGCCATGACGATGTTGATCTCCGACAGCACCTTCACGCCGCCGTCCAGCCCCCGCAGCACCGAGATCAGGGCCATGGAGGTGATGATGGTGATCAGCAGCACCTTGGCCCCGTTGCCGGTGCTCCAGCCGAACAGGTGGTTGAAGCCGGCCAGGGCCTGCTCGGTGCCGAAGCCCAGCGAGGTGGCCAGGCCGAACAGGGTGGCGAACACGGCCAGGGTGTCGATGATGTGGCCCCACCAGCCCCACACCCGCTCGCCCAGCAGGGGGTAGAAGGCCGACCGCAGGGTCAGCGGCAGGCCCCGGTTGTAGGTGAAGAAGGCCAGCGACAGGGCCAGCACCGCATAGATGGACCAGGGATGCAGGGCCCAGTGGTAGATGGTGGCCGCCATGCCCAGGTCGCGGGCCGCCACGGGGTCGCCCGCGGCGCCGCCCAGGGGCGCCCAGTCGGTGCGCGCGCCGTTTTCCAGGGCCGGGCCGCCCAGGGACGAACTGAAGTGGGACATGGGCTCGGCCACGCCATAGAACATCAGGCCGATGCCCATGCCGGCGGCGAACAGCATGGCGAACCAGCCGGTGTAGCTGTAGTCCGGCACCGCGTCGGCGCCGCCCAGGCGCACCTTGCCCAGGGGCGAAAGCATCAGGAACAGGCCGAACAGCACGAAGATGTCGCCGGCGCCCAGGAAGAACCAGTCGAAGGTGGTGGTCAGGAACGGCCGCAGCCAGCCGAAGAAGGCGGTGGCCTCGGTCTGGAACATCAGGGTGACCAGCACGAAGGCGATGATGGACAGGCCCGAGATCGCGAAGACCGGGTTGTGGATGTCCAGGCCGAAGGGGCTGATGTTGTCCTGCCCGGTGCTGTAGTCCGTCTCGATGGGATGGGGTACGTCCTCGATCACGGCCGTTTCGGTGGTGTCCGTCGTCATGGGGTGCCTCCCGTGTCGCGTTGGCGAAGGGCGCCGGTTGGTTCCGGCGGTCGGGTTTCCCATCACCCTAAACGTGACCGTTGCGTGACCGATGGCCGCGCACCGCCGGTTGATGCCCCCGATCCGACGTCCCCCGGTTCAACGGGCGACCCATCACGGCCGTTCTTGCGTCCGTTGGGTGGGAGTGCCAGTCTGTGCCCCTGCCCCCGTGGCTGTCCGTGCCCCCGGAGAGACCATCCATGTCCGACTACCACGCCTACCTGACCGGCCTGTTCTCGGCCCTGGACCCCGACGCCGACGCCCCCATCCTGAGCACCGGCGAGCTGGCCCGCCACGGCATGACCTGGGAAGACGTGGCGCGCGACATCACCCCCCTGTGCGCCGTGGTGCGCAGCAAGGAGCGCATCAAGCCCGGCCACCCGGACCTGCCGCCGGGCACGGTGATGCTGACCGTGTGGATCCTGGGCACGGACGACAGCCGCAAGGGCAAGGAATGGGCCTTCTTCACCCAGGACCGCCTGCTGACCGACCCGCGCCATACCCTGACCCAGGTGCTGTGGTGCGACGGCCTGCAGGTGACCCGGCGCACCACCTGCCTGCAAACGCCCGACGGCCCGGTGGTGCGCCAGACCGACGCTTGATTTGGCGCTCGATGGGGCGCCCCGGCTTGATCTTCGTCATGGGATGGGGTACGCCGGCAGGGCACAGTTCATATGAATTTTCATAGGACGGAGGGCCGACCGTGAACCTCATGACCCCGCCCCGGGCCGAAACCCGGCTGCTGATGTCGGGCAACGAGGCCGTGGCCCGCGGCGCCTGGGAAGCCGGCGTGGCCGTGGCCGCCGCCTATCCGGGCACGCCCTCCACCGAGATCCTGGAAAGCCTGACCCGTTATCCCGACCTGCACGCCCAATGGTCGACCAACGAGAAGGTGGCCCTGGAAGTGGCCATCGGCGCCAGCATGGTGGGCGCCCGGGGCCTGGCGGCCATGAAGCAGGTGGGCCTGAACGTGGCCTCGGACCCGCTGATGAGCATCACCCTGGCCGGGGTGGTGGGCGGCCTGGTCATCGCCGTGGCCGACGACATCGGCATCTCGTCCAGCCAGAACGAGCAGGACAGCCGCCACTGGGGCCGGTTCGGCCACATGCCGGTGCTGGAGCCCGCCGACACCCAGGAGGCGCTGGAGATGACCCGCGCCGCCTTCGACATCTCCGAACGGTTCCAGACCCCGGTGATCCTGCGCTTGACCACCCGCATCTGCCACGTCAAGGGCGTGGTCACCGTGGGCCAGCGCCAGGCCCACGATGCCCAAGGCTTCCACACGGACCCGAACCGCTGGGTGATGACCCCCAAGACGGCCAAGCTGCGCCAGCCCCAGTACCTGGAGCGCGACGCGGCGCTGCGCGCCTTCGCCGCCGAAACGGATCTGAACCGGGTGGAGGACGGCCCCGACCGGCGGGTCGGCTTCGTCACCTCGGGCCCGGCCGCCATGCACGTGCGCGAGGCCTTTCCGAACGCCCCGGTGTTCAAGCTGGGCCTGGGCCATCCCCTGCCGCTGGACGGCCTGCGCGCCTTCGCCGAAACGGTGGAGACCCTGGTGGTGGCCGAGGAAACGGAACCCCTGGTGGAAACGGAAATCCGCGCCGCCGGCATCCCGGCCCGGGGCAAGGACCTGCTGCCGCGCATCGGCGAACTGCTGCCCGACGTGCTGCGCCCGGCCCTGGCCAGTCTCATCAAACCGGGCCTGATCGAACCGGGCGAGACGGCCGCCGCCCGGCCCGCGCCGCCCCCGGCCCTGTTCCCGCGCCCGCCCACCATGTGCGCCGCCTGCCCCCATTCGGGCATGGCCCTGGTGCTGTCGCGGCTGCGCAGGAACGTCACCGTGCTGGGCGACATCGGCTGCTATGCCCTGATGTCCGGCCCGCCGTGGAACGCCATGGACACGGCTGTCTGCATGGGCTCGTCCATGGGCATCTCCCTGGGCGTGGACAAGGGCCTGAAATGGGGCGGCGGCGAGGCCGACGCCAACAAGCACCTGGTGGCCATCATCGGTGATTCCACGTTCCTGCACACGGGCATCCAGGGGCTGCTGGACATCGTCTACAACGGCGGCGACGTGACCGTGGTGATCGCCGACAACCGGGCCGTGGGCATGACCGGCGGCCAGGACCATCCGGCTTCGGGCCGCGACGCCCGGGGCGAGGAGGCCCCCCGGGTGGACTTCGCCGCCCTGGTGGCGGCCCTGGGCGTGCCGGCCGACCGCATCCACGAGGTGGACCCCTACGAGATCCCCACCCTGTTCAAGACCACGCGCGACGCCATCCGCGCGCCGGGCGTATCGGTGCTGATCACCAACCGGCCCTGCGTGCTGACCGACCGCTACGCCCCCCTGGGCCCCCTTTTCGTGGACGCCGACGCCTGTTCCGGCTGCGCCAACTGCCTGGACGTGGGCTGCCCGCTGATTTCCGTGACCGACCGGGAAACGGTGACCCTGAAGACGGGCAAGACCAAGGACCTGGCCTACGTGACCATCGATTCCGCCTCGTGCACCGGCTGCGGCATCTGCGTGAAGACCTGCGCCGACGACGCCATCCTGCCCCTGACGCGGCCGGATCCGGCCACCGGGGCCGTGCCGCTGGAAGGTTGACGCCGCCCCACGTTGCCGCGAAGGTGTGCCCTTCGGCGCCGCACAGACCCATAACCAACAACGGTGCCGCGACGGAGGAACGGTCCATGGCACCCAGCAACGCGGTCGTGCGCATCCAGCGGTTTCCGGTCAAGGGCCTGGGGCCCGAGGACCTGCGCAGTGTCGACCTGACGCCCGGCGAGGGCCTGCCCGAGGACCGGCGCTTCGCCATCGCCCACGACCCGGCGGGGTTCGACCGCGACAACCCGGCCTGGCTGCCCAAGACCCACTTCCTGATGCTGGCCCGCAACGAAAAGCTGGCCGCCCTGGAAACCCAGTACGACGCGGCGGAACAGACCCTGACGATCCTGCGCCACGGCCGCCAGGTGGCCCGGGGGCGCCTGACCACGGCCCTGGGCCGGGCGGTGATCGAGGACTTCTTTTCCGCCTACATGAAGGGCGACACCCGGGGCAAGCCCACGGTGATGGAAGCCCCCGGCCACATGTTTTCCGACCTGCGCGACAAGGTGGTGTCGCTGATCAACCTGGAAACCCTGCGCGACCTGGAACGGGTGACCCGCCAGCCGGTGGACCCCCTGCGGTTCCGCGGCAACATCATCTTCGACGGCCACCCGGCGTGGCGCGAGTTCGACTGGGTGGACCGCGACATCACCATCGGCGAGGTGACGTTGCGGGGCATCAAGCGCATCGAACGGTGCGCCGCCACCACCGTGAACCCGGAAACGGCCGAACGCGACCTGAACATCCCCAAGGCCCTGAAGATGGGCTTCGGCCACACGGACTGCGGCCTGTACGCCCGGGTCACCGGCGGCGGCACCCTGCGCCTGGGCAACGCCCTGACGGTGGACTGAAGCCTCCGGGAATCTGCTGAACAAGGCGGACCAGGCGGCACCAGCCCTTCGAGACGGCCGCTTCGCGGCCTCCTCAGGGAGAGGTTTTTCCCTAAGCCGGGCTTCATGCTGAGGAGCGCCGAAGGCGCGTCTCGAAGCATTGCCGCCCCGTGCGAGGCATTTTTCAGCGGTCTGCCAAGTCCATAAACATGAAACCGGCCCCCGAAGGATCGTCCGGGGGCCGGTTTCATGGTTCGGGTGCCGTGTCGCGTCAGGCCGGGGCCGTTTCGCTCACGCTGTCGCTCTCTTCATCGGCGGCCTTGCGGCGGCGGGTCGGGGCGCGGCGGCGGGGCTTGCGCTCGGCCTGCCGGTCGTCCGGCGAATCCGCCTGGGAGCCCGCGGCGGCGGCCAGGGCGGCCACCGAGGTGGGCATCTCGTCACGCGGCGCCGGGGCCTCGTCATCGGCCGGCCGGACGTCCGCCTGGGGCCGCTCCTGGGGCCGATCCTGGTACGGCAGGTCCGGCTGCGGCGCCGAGGACAGGTCCACAAGGCCGTCGTCCCGGTCCGACCCGCCCGACGTATCGGTCATGGGGCCGGTCATGGGGCCGTCGTCGTCCATGTCGTCGCCGTCGTCGCCCTGGCCGGGCCCGCGGCTGCGGCCCTGATTCTGCTGCTGGTTGGCCCGCTGCTGCTGTTGCGCCTGCTCGGCCGTGTGGATCAGCCGATAATAGTGCTCGGCGAACTGGAAATAGGCCTCGGCGGCGATGCGGTCGCCGGACGCCGTGGCGTCCCGGGCCAGGGCCAGGTACTTCTCCAGCACCTGTTGGGCCGTGCCACGGACCTTCACGTCGGGCCCGTTGCTTTCATAGCTGTTCTTCAGTGCGGAAGGATGGCGCTTGCCGTTGCCGCGGGAACGCCCCCGCCTGGGATTGGAACCGTGTTTCATGGCACTCTTATCGATTGGCTGATCGTGTCCCTCCGGCGGTCGCCCGCCTGCTGCCCAGGACTCGCCGCCGCCTAGACAGGCGGCCCTATCGTTCGCATGGTGCTCGCGTTTCGATTCTGAGCGTGGAGGGAGGGTCATTGGGCGCAAATCCGGCGCGAACCCCGTGGCCGTACCATCGGCCACCCTCTAAGTCGAACCTAAAGGGGAAGCGTTCGTATTCCAACCTTTTTTTTCCCTTTGGGATCAATAATTCGCTCGCACGGCAAGGCAGCGGACCACCCCGGAAAGGTCTTCCCGCAAACCCAGGGGCGCCAGCCCGGCGGCGGCCATCAAACCGGCCACGGCATCGGCCTGGCCGATGCCCAGTTCGAAGAAGGCCGCGCCCCCCGGATGCAGGCGCCGGGCCGTCTCGTTGGCCAGCAGCCGATAGGCATCCAGCCCGTCGGCGCCGCCCGACAGGGCCAGGCGCGGTTCGTGGCGCGCCACCTCGGGGGCCAGGCCGTCGATATCGCCGTCGGGAATGTAGGGCGGGTTGGCGACGATCACGTCGAACCGGGCGTCGCCCAGGGCCGCCCCCCAGTCGGACAGCACGAAGGTGGCCCGGCCGTCCAGGCCCGCCGCCCGGGCGTTGCCGGCGGCCACGGCCAGGGCCTGGGGGCTGATGTCCACCCCCACGCCCCGGGCGTCCGGCCATTCGGCCAGCAGGGACAGCAGCAGGCAGCCGCTGCCGGTGCCGAAATCCAGTACGGTGCCATGGGCCCCGCCCCCGTCAACCCGGTCCAGGGCGGCCCAGGCCAGGGCGGCCTCGACCAGGGTTTCCGTGTCGGGCCGCGGCGTCAGCA
>JAGREA010000187.1 GCA_020446745.1 Rhodobacterales bacterium
CTCGTACATCTCGTCCAGGCTGTCGCCGGGCACCCGCAGGCCGTAGCGCACGCCGTCATACCGCGCCAGGTTCGACGACGCCTCGGCCGGGGCGATGATGTAGTAGGTGGGCAGGGCATATTTCGTGTGGGGCAGGGTGACGTCCACCACCTGGGCGCCCCGGTCCTTCAGCCAGTCGGCGCCGCGCTGCCACAGGGCCTCGATCTCGGCCGGCGTGCCGTCCATGCGGTATTCGGCCGGAATGCCCACCCGCAGGCCCCGGATGTCGCCGGTCAGGGCGGCCTCGAAATCCGGCACCGCCAGGGGGGCCGAGGTGGAATCCTTGGGGTCGTGGCCGGCCATGGCGCCCAGCATCAGGGCCGCATCGCGCACCGTGCGGGTCATGGGCCCGGCCTGGTCCAGGCTGGAGGCGAAGGCGACGATGCCCCAGCGCGAGCAGCGCCCATAGGTGGGCTTCAGGCCGACGATGCCGCAGAAGGCGCCGGGCTGGCGGATCGAGCCGCCCGTGTCCGTGCCCGTGGCGGCCATGGCCAGGCCGCCGCACACGGCCGCCGCCGAGCCGCCGGAAGACCCGCCGGGCACCAGGTCTTTCCCATCGGCACGGGGACCCCAGGGGTTCTTCACCGGGCCGTAGTAACTGGTGATGTTGGCCGAGCCCATGGCGAACTCGTCCAGGTTGGTCTTGCCCAGCATCACCGCCCCGGCGTCGCGCAGCTTGGCGCTGACGGTGGATTCATAGGGCGGCTTGAAGCCGTCCAGGATGTGCGAGCCGGCGGTGGTCAGCACGCCCTCGGTGCAGAACAGGTCCTTGATGGCGATGGGGATGCCGTCCAGGGGCCCCGCCGCCTGGCCCTTGGCGCGGCGGGCGTCCGAGGCCGCGGCCCGTTCCAGGGCGATGTCCGGCGTTTCGGTGATGAAGGCGTTCAGGTCGCGGTGTGCCGCCATGGCGTCCAGGTGGGCCTGGGCCAGGTCCCGCGCCGTGGTGTCGCCGGCGGCCAGGCGGTCGCGGGCCTGGGCGATGGTCAGCTTGGTCAGGTCGGACATGGCGCTACTCGACCACCTTGGGCACGGCATAGAAATGGTTTTCCGGGTCCGGCGCGTTGGCCAGCACCCGGTCGGGATAGCCGCCGTCGGTCACCACGTCGTCGCGGCGCGGCCAGTCCATGTCGGCCACGCTGGCCATGGGGACCACGCCGTCGGTATCCACCGCGTTCAGCATCTCCACCCAGTCGATGATCTGGCTCAGCTCCCCGGCCAGGGAGTCGAGGGCCGCGTCGGGCACCTTGATGCGGGCCAGGAAGGCGATCTTGCGGACGGTTTCTCGGTCCAGCGACATGCGGCGCGGCTCCTGCTGCGGGACGGCGGGTGGGAACGGCCGCGATTAGTATCACCGGCCCTATTTCGGTGCAAGCGGCGCCCCGTCCGTGGCCGGGGTGGCGTCGCCGGTGCCTGCGGCCGTTTCCGGGGCGGCCTCGGCACCGTTGCCGGCGGCGCCGTCCTCGTCCGGCTCCTCCTCGGCCGCCGCGCCGGGGGGTGGCGCGGGGTCGTAGGCGGCGGCCCCGCCGGGGGCGGTCAGCACGGCCCAGGCGGCGTCGGTCCAGCTTTCCACGGCCAGCTCCACGGCGGCGCGCAGGGCTTCCGGCACCGAGGCGGCGGGGCGGGTGCGCTGCGTGGGCTTGTCGGCGAAGGTCTTCATGTGGCGGCTGTCGAACAGCACCTCGTCCCGGTGGGCCTGGTACAGCGTGGTCACCGACAGCACCTCCTCGTAGTCGCCGGTGATGTCGATCAGGTCGATGGTGATCTGGTAGACCCGCCGCCGCGACAGGTTGTAGGGGGCCTCGGTCAGGAACATGTAGCCGGTGGCCGTGCCTTCGGCGCCGGACGGGCCGCCCCCCGGGGCGCTTTTGGCCTTGTCGCGGCAATGGAACGACACGTCGTAGTCGGCGGTGGTGATCACCTCGTCGGGGATGGGGCTGCGGCCGGTCCAGCGGATGCGGTAGGCGCAGGCCCGGTTGCTGCCGGGCCCCTTATTCGCCGCCCGGGCCACCCCGGCCAGATCCTCGTCCAGGGTGCCGTCGATCAGCGGCACGGTGACGGGGGCGAAGATGAAGCCCGGGTCGAAGCCGTCACCGGTCACGGCCAGCCAGCCGCCCTTGGCGGCGAACCCGGGGCTGTCCACCACCGTGCCCTTTTCCAGGCGCCCCACGCGGGGCGCCCCGGTGCGCGGCGCGCCCCGCAGGTTGACGTCCTTCAGCACCAGGTGGCGGCCCGGCTCGACGGTGATGGCCTGGCCCAGGAAGGTGGACTCCTCGGCCCGCGCCGGGGCCGCGGCGAAGGCCGCGCACAGCAGGCCCGCCGATACCACGCACGCCGGAAGAACCGCGAAGATTCGCGCCATGGTGGGAGTCCTCGTCCAACTTTCCCTTCTTTTATACCCCAGGGGCCCTTCAGTCTCTACCACGCAGGCATGACAGAGGTGTGGTTGCGCCACGGCGGGGGACGGGGTACGAGAGGGCATGGACACCCCGGGCCCCATGGACATCAAGGACGTATTCAAGGATCGGCTGGCGCCGCAGGCCCGCCTGCTGGGCCTGGACGTGGGCACCAAGACCGTGGGCCTGGCCCTGTCGGACGTGCTGCGCACCATCGCCACGCCCCTTGAAACCATCCGGCGCACCAAGTTCCAGGCCGACGCCCGGCGCCTGGCCGAGATCTGCCGCGACCACCAGGTGGGCGGCCTGGTCCTGGGCCTGCCGGTCAGCATGGACGGCACCCAAGGCCCCAAGTGCCAGTCCGTGCGCCAGTTCGCCCAGAACCTGCTGGACGCCTGGGCCGGCACCGACCTGGCCGGCCTGCCCATGGCCTTCTGGGACGAACGCCTGTCCACGGCGGCCGTCGAACGGGTGCTGATCGGCGCCGCCGACATGACCCGGGCCCGGCGCAAGGCCGTGGTGGACAAGATGGCGGCGGCCTACATCCTGCAGGGCGCCCTGGATGCCCTGGCGCGGCCTTGAGATGATCCAGACCCTGCCGTCCCTGCTGCCGGTGTTCCTGCTCATCGCCCTGGGCTACGCGCTGCGCGCCCGGGGCTGGATCGACCCCGGCTTCTGGGGCCCGGCCGAACGTTTGACCTATCTGGTGTTCTTCCCCGCCCTGCTGTTCCGCAACACCGCCATGGCCCACGGCGTGGGGCCGGACCTGGCGCCCCTGGCCGTGGCCCTGACCTTCGGCGTGCTGGCCGTGGCGGCGGCGGTGATGGTGGCGCGGTCCCGCCTGGGCCTGGGCGGGCCGTCCTTCACCTCGGTGTTCCAGGGCGCCATCCGGCCCAACGTGTACCTGGCCATCGCCGCGGCGGCGGCCCTGTTCGGCGACCGGGGGATGTCGCTGGTCAGCGTCGGCGTGGCCGTGGTGGTGCCCATCGTGAACCTGCTGGCGGTGCTGGTGCTGGCCCGCTACGCCAACCCCGGCGGCCAGCCGGCCGGCCTGGGCCGGGTGATCGGCCAGGTGCTGCGCAACCCCCTGATCCTGTCGTGCCTGGCCGGCGGGCTGCTGGGCCTGACCGGCGTGGGCGTGCCGCCCCTGGTGGACCCGATCCTGGAAATCCTGGGCCGCGCCGCCCTGCCCCTGGGCCTGATGGCCGTGGGCGCGGGGCTGGACCCGCGCACCCTCCGCGGCGCCGGGCCCGCCGTGCTGGGCACCGTGGGGCTGAAGATGCTGGTGGTGCCGGCCCTCACCTGGGCCGCCTGCCTGGTGCTGGGGGTGGCGGCGGACACCACGGCCGTGTGCGTCATCTACGCGGCCATGCCCACCTCGGCCTCGTCCTACGTGCTGGCCCGCCAGATGGGCGGCGACGGGCCCCTGCTGGCCGGCATCGTCACCGCCGGCACCATCGCCTCGGCGGCGGTCGTGCCGCTGCTGATGATCCTGCTGGGATAGGCCACATGGCCGCTTGCGCGGGTGCGGGGGGCGGACCTATAGTCCCCCTTTGATGACCGATTCCACCCCCCCCATCGCCTCGTTCACGCACCGGCACCTTCTGGGCATCGAAGGGCTGTCGCCGGTGGAGATCGAGCTGCTGCTGGACCGCTCCGAGAGCTATGTCGAGCAGAACCGCCAGGCCGACAAGAAGAAGTCCGTTCTCCGCGGCCGCACCATCATCAACCTGTTCTTCGAATCGTCCACCCGCACCCGCACCTCGTTCGAGCTGGCGGGCAAGCGCCTGGGCGGCGACGTGATCAACATGTCGGTGTCCACCAGCGCGGTGAAGAAGGGCGAAACGCTGATCGACACGGCCATGACCCTGAACGCCATGCACCCCGACGTGCTGGTGGTGCGCCATGCCGATTCGGGGGCCGTGAAGCTGCTGTCGGAAAAGGTCAACTGCGCCGTCATCAACGCCGGCGACGGGGCCCACGAGCACCCCACCCAGGCGCTGCTGGACGCCCTGACCATCCGCCGCCGCAAGGGCCGCCTGGGCGGCCTGCAGGTGGCCATCTGCGGCGACATCGCGCACTCCCGCGTGGCGCGCTCGAACATCCACCTGTTGAACACCATGGGCGCCCGGGTGCGGCTGATCGCGCCGCGCACCCTGATCCCGGTGCAGGCCGAGCGCCTGGGCTGCGAGGTGTTCCATTCCATGGCCGACGGCCTGGTGGACTGCGACATCGTGATGATGCTGCGCCTGCAGACGGAACGCATGAAGGGCAACTACTTCCCGTCCATCCGCGAGTATTTCCGGTTCTTCGGCCTGGACTACGACAAGCTGTCCCGGGCCAAGCCCGACGCCCTGATCATGCATCCGGGGCCCATGAACCGGGGCGTGGAGATCGATTCGGAACTGGCCGACGACATCGAGCGCAGCGCCATCCGCGAGCAGGTGGAAATGGGCGTGGCCGTGCGCATGGCCTGCCTGGAGATCATGGCCGGCAACCTGCCCGATCCCTGGCAGCGCAACGACTGAGGCCGCCCATGTCCATCAAACCCAAGGACCATTCCGGACCCACCGCCTTCGTCAACGCCCGCCTGCTGGACCCGGCCACGGGCCTGGACGCCCCCGGCGGCCTGCTGACCCTGGGCGAGGCCATCGCCGCCGTGGGCCCCGACGTGACCGCCAAGGCGGCGGGCGCGGGCGTCCAGGTGGTCGACTGCAAGGGCCTGTGCCTGGCCCCCGGCCTGGTCGACCTGCGGGTGCAGATCCGCGAGCCCGGCGAGGAGCACAAGGGCACCCTGGAAACGGCGGGCAAGGCCGGCACGGCCGGCGGCGTCACCACCATGGTCTGCCTGCCCAACACCGATCCGGTGATCGACGACAACTCGGTGCTGGAATTCGTCGCCCGCCGGGCCCGCCTGCTGGGCCTGTCCAAGGTGTTCCCCTATGGCGCCATCACCAAGGACCTGCAGGGCCGGGAACTGGCCGAGATGGCCATGATGGCCGAGGCCGGGGCCGTGGGCTTCACCGACGGTACCCGGGCCGTGGCCGACGCCCAGGTGATGCGCCAGGCCCTCAGCTACGCCGCCACCTTCGGCCTGACCCTGGTGCAGCATCCCGAGGAACCGGCCCTGGCCGAAGGCGGGGTCATGAACCTGGGCGAGACCGCCACCCGCCTGGGCCTGTCCGGCATCCCGTCGGTGGCCGAGGTGATGATGGTGGAGCGCGACCTGCGCCTGCTGGAGCTGACCGGCGGGCGCCTGCACATGGCCCACCTGTCCACCGCCGCGGCCATCGACGCCGTGCGCCGGGCCAAGGCCCGCGGCCTGCCCGTGACCTGCGACACGGCGCCGTTCTACTTCGCCCTGAACGAACTGGCGGTGGGCGACTACCGCACCTTCGCCAAGCTGTCGCCGCCCCTGCGGTCCGAGGACGACCGCCAGGCCGTCATCGCCGGCCTGCGCGACGGCACCATCGACGCCATCGTGTCGGACCACGACCCCCAGGACGAGGACGCCAAGCGCCTGCCCTTCGCCCAGGCGGCGTTCGGCGGCGTGGGCCTGGAAACCCTGCTGCCCATCACCCTGGAACTGGTCCACAACGGCCATCTGGACCTGCTGCAGGCCCTGGCCCTGGTCACCTGCAGGCCGGCCGACCTGATGGGCCTGCCGGCCGGGCGCCTGGCCGTGGGCGCCGCCGCCGACCTGGTGCTGTTCGACCCGGAACGGGCCTGGAAGGTGGACGAGTTCAGCCTCCATTCCAAATCCAAGAACACGCCCTTCGACGGCCGCCCGGTGCAGGGCATCGCCGTGCGCACCGTCGTCGACGGCCGCACCGTGTTCAACCGCGAGGGCTGACGCCATGGACGAAACCGTCCCCCTCTACGGCCTGACGCGGCTGGACCTGGTGGCCGCCACCATCGGCTACCTGGCCGGCTCCATCCCCTTCGGCCTGGTGCTCACGCGGCTGGCCGGGCTGGGTGATATCCGGTCCATCGGCTCGGGCAACATCGGCGCCACCAACGTGCTGCGCACGGGCAACAAGCCCCTGGCGGCGGCCACCCTGCTGCTGGATTCGGGCAAGGGCGCCTTCGTGGCCCTGCTGGCCGGCCACCTGTGGGGGCCCCAGGCCATGCTGCTGGCCGGCCTGTTCGCCGTCGTGGGCCACAACTTCCCCATCTGGCTGCGCTTCCAGGGCGGCAAGGGGGTGGCCACCACCCTGGGCGTGCTGCTGGTGTTTTCCTGGCAGGCCGGGCTGATGGCCTGCGCCACCTGGCTGGTGGTGGCGCTGATCTTCCGCTATTCGTCCCTGGCCGCCCTGGTGGCCCTGGCCGCCGCGCCCTTCTACATGGCCTGGTGGGTGGGGGCTTCGCCGGCGGTGATCGCCGGGCTGCTGACCGTGCTGGCCTTCGTGCGCCACCACGAAAACATCCGCCGCCTGCTGGCCGGCACCGAGTCCCGGATCGGCGCCAAGAAGAAGGCCGAGTCCCCGGACGCCTGAACCGGCCCTGCCTCGCCCAGCCCCATGCAGGCGGTTGACCGCCGGTAAAAATTGCCGCACCATACTCGCTATGAGAGAGGAAAATACACGTCAACTACCAGAGGCCGAAAAACGGACCTGGCTGCGCCTGATCCGCAGCGAGAACGTGGGCCCCGTCACCTTCCACGCCCTGCTGGAACGGTTCGGCACCGGGGCCGCGGCCCTGGCGGCCCTGCCGCGCCTGGCCCGGCGCGGCGGGCGCCGGGCCGTGCAGGTGTGTCCGGCCGACGCGGCGGACCGGGAATGGGCCCAGGTCCACGATGCCGGCGCCCGGGTGGTGGCCCTGGGCGAGGCCGACTATCCGCCCCTGCTGGCCCAGGTGGAGGACGCGCCGCCGCTGCTGTTCGTGCTGGGCCATCCGACGCTGCTGACCAAGCGGTCCGTGGGCCTGGTGGGGGCCCGCAACGCCTCGCTGAACGGCTGCCGGTTCGCCGGGCGCCTGGCCGCCGACCTGGGGACCCGGGGCCTGCTGGTGGTGTCGGGCCTGGCCCGGGGCATCGACGCGGCGGCCCATGCCGGGGCCCTGGAAACGGGCACCGTGGCCGTGCTGGGCGGCGGGGTGGACGTGGTCTACCCCAACGAGAACCGGGCCCTTTACGAACAGATCCGCGACCGCGGCGCCCTGGTGTCGGAAGTGGCCATGGGCACCCGGCCCCAGGCCCGCCACTTCCCCCGGCGCAACCGCATCATCGCCGGCATGTCCCGCGGCGTGGTGGTGGTCGAGGCGGGGCTGAAATCGGGCTCGCTGATCACCGCGCGGCTGGCCCTGGAACAGGGGCGGGAAGTGTTCGCCGTTCCGGGCTCGCCCCTGGACCCCCGGGCCAAGGGCGCCAACGAACTGATCCGCCAGGGCGCCCAGTTGACGGAATCGGCCGACGACGTGATCCAGGCCCTGCGCGACAGCCTGCGGTCTCCGCTGGAGGAGCGGAAAGCCCATGATTTTCAACGGGTTCCCGTCCACGAGCCGGACGAGGCCGAGGTCGACGCGGCGCACCGTGTCCTGGCCGACATGCTGGGCCCCCACGCCGTGACGGTTGACGAAATCCTCCGCAACTGCCAATTCTCCCCTGCCGTCGTGGCCACCGCGCTCCTGGAACTGGAGCTGGCGGGGCGGCTGGACCGGCATCCGGGCAACCAGGTTTCCCTGGTGTTGTCCGCCTGAGGCACCAAGGGAATTCAGCGGATTTCATGAACGTCGTCGTCGTCGAATCGCCGGCCAAGGCGAAAACCATCAACAAGTACCTGGGCGGCGAGTACACCGTGCTCGCCAGCTATGGCCACATCCGCGACCTGCCGGCCAAGGACGGCTCGGTGCGGCCCGACGACGGCTTCGCCATGGACTGGGAACTGGACCCCCGGTCCAAGAAGCACGTGGACGAGATCGCCAAGGCCCTGAAGAAGGCCCACACCCTGTTCCTGGCCACTGACCCGGACCGCGAGGGCGAGGCCATTTCCTGGCACGTGCTGGAAGTCCTGGCCCGCAAGAAGGTGCTGAAGGACGTGTCCATCCAACGGGTGGTGTTCAACGAGATCACCAAGCGCGCCATCCAGGACGCCTTCAGCCATCCCCGCGAGCTGGACCAGGAACTGGTGGACGCCTACCTGGCGCGCCGGGCGCTGGACTACCTGGTGGGCTTCACCCTGTCGCCGGTGCTGTGGCGCAAGCTGCCGGGTTCGCGCTCGGCCGGGCGGGTGCAGTCGGTGGCGCTGCGCCTGATCTGCGAGCGCGAGACCGAGATCGAGGTCTTCCGGCCGCGGGAATACTGGTCCGTCACGGCCACCTTCCACACGCCCCGGGGCGAAGCCTTCGAGGCCGCGCTGACCCACCTGGACGGCGAGAAGCTGGACAAGATGGCCATCGGCGACCAGGCCGGCGCCGACCGGGCCGTGCGCGCCATCGAGGCCGCCGACTTCGCCGTCGGCGCCATCGAGCGCAAGCAGGCCCGGCGCAACCCGGCGCCGCCCTTCACCACCTCGACCCTGCAGCAGGAGGCGGCGCGCAAGCTGTACTTCAGCGCCAAGCGCACCATGCAGGTGGCCCAGAAGCTGTACGAGGGCGTGAACATCGGCGGCGAGACCGTGGGCCTGATCACCTACATGCGGACCGACGGCGTGCAGATGTCGGGCGAGGCCATCGGCGCCTGCCGGGGCCTGATCGGCCAGCGCTATGGCGAGCGCTACCTGCCCGACCAGCCGCGCATCTACAAGACCAAGGCCAAGAACGCCCAGGAAGCCCACGAGGCCATCCGCCCCACCGACGTGACCCGCCGGGTGGAGCAGCTGACCCAGTACCTGGACGAGGACCAGCGCAAGCTCTACTCGCTGATCTGGCAGCGCACCGTGGCCTCGCAGATGGCCTCGGCCGTGCTGGACCAGGTGGCCATCGACCTGCAGTCGAAGCAGGAGAACGTGGTCATGCGGGCCACCGGCTCGGTGATCGCCTTCGACGGCTTCCTGAAGCTGTACCAGGAAGGCCGCGACGACAGCGACGGCAAGGGCGACAGCGGCGCCGACGAATCCGGCGAGGGCAAGGGCGACCGCCTGCTGCCGATGATGCGCGAGGGCGAGGACGTGGCCCGCCAGGCCGTGGTGCCCACCCAGCACTTCACCCAGCCGCCGCCGCGCTTTTCCGAGGCCAGCCTGGTGAAGAAGCTGGAGGAGCTGGGCATCGGCCGGCCCTCCACCTACGCCTCCATCCTGTCGGTGCTGCAGGACCGCGACTACGTGCGCCTGGAAAAGCGCCGCTTCATTCCCGAGGACCGGGGCCGGCTGGTCACCGCCTTCCTGACGTCGTTCTTCGAACGCTACGTGGAATACGGCTTCACCGCCGACCTGGAGGAGAAGCTGGACGACATCTCGGGCGGGCGCATCGACTGGAAGGTGGTGCTGACCGAATTCTGGGAGGCCTTCCAGCGGGCCGTGGCCGATACCGCCGACCTGCGGGTGCGCGAGGTGCTGGACGCCCTGGATTCCGTGCTGGGCCCCCACTTCTTCCCCGAGGCCGAGGGCGGCGCCGACCCCCGGGCCTGCCCTAACTGCGGCGAGGGCCGGCTGAGCCTGAAGCTGGGCCGCTATGGCGCCTTCATCGGCTGCTCCAACTATCCCGACTGCCGCTACACCCGGCGCCTGGCCGTGGCCAACGGCGAGAACGACGAGGCCCTGGAGGCCGACACCGGCCCCAAGGTGCTGGGCATCGACCCGGAAACGGGGCTGGAGGTGAGCCTGCGCAAGGGCCCCTACGGCCACTACGTGCAGCTGGGCGAGGCCGAGGGCAAGGCCAAGCCCAAGCGGGCCTCGCTGCCCAAGGCCATGCCGCCGGCCAGCGTGGACCTGGACCGGGCGCTGGGCCTGCTGGCCCTGCCGCGCGACATCGGCATCCACCCGGAAACGGGCGACATGATCAGCGCCGGCATCGGCCGCTTCGGCCCCTACATCAAGCTGGGCGGCACCTACGTCTCGCTGAAGGGCGAGGACGACGTGCTGACCGTGGGCATCAACCGGGCCGTGGACCTGCTGGCCAACGCGCCGCGCAAGGCCGAACCCCAGACCCTGGGCAACCACCCGTCCAAGAAGAAGCCCATCACGCTGCGCGAAGGCCGCTGGGGCCCCTATGTGCAGATGGGCATGACGCGGGCCAACCTGCCCAAGGGCACGGCCAAGGAGGACGTGACCCTGGACATGGCGGTGGCCGCCATCGACGCCAAATCGGGCAAGCCAGGGAATGGCAAGTCGGCTAACGGCAACGGCAAGGCGGCCAAGGAACCCAAGGCGGCCAAGCCCAAGGCCGCCAAGAAGCCCGCCGCCAAGAAGCCCGCCGCCAAGAAGACCGCCAAGGCTTCGGCCAAGAAGGGGGCCTGACGGACGTCGCCATCGTGGCCGATTCCCCCAAATCGCCGGCCCCCTTTCCGTCCGACGAGCAGATCCTGGAATTCCTGCGCGATCAGGGCGGGCGCGGCGGCAAGCGCGAGATCGCCCGTGCCTTCCGCCTGGACGCCGACCAGAAGACCATCCTGAAGAAGGTGCTGCGGCGCCTGAAGGACGAAGGCCGCCTGGCCGCCAGCCGCGGCAAGCGCCTGCGCGAGCCCGGGGCCCTGCCCGAGGTGACGGTGCTGACCGTCGCCGGCCCCGACGTGGACGGCGAGGTCCTGGCCCGCCCCGCCAACTGGCCCCTGGCCGAGGGCGACGACGCCCCGCCGCCGGTGATCTACATGGTGCCCGACCGCCGGGGCCATCCGGCCCTGGGCGCCGGCGACCGGGTGCTGGCCCGCCTGACCCCCGCCGGCTTCAACGAGGACGGCCTGCGCCAGTACGAGGCCACGGTGATCCGCCGCCTGCCCGGCGCCGTCGACCGGGTGCTGGGCCTGTTCCGCCGCAACGGCAAGGAACTGCGCATCCAGCCCGTGGACCGGCGCGCCAAGGGCGAACTGGTGGTGGCCCCCGGCGAGACCCTGGACGCCGGCCACGGCGACCTGGTGTGGGCCGAACCCGTGCGCGGCCGCCCCTTCGGTCTGCGCCAGGCCCGGGTGGTCGAGGTGGTGGGCCGCATGGACGGGCCCCGTTCCATCAGCCTGGTGGCCATTGCCGCCCACGACATCCCGACCCGCTTCCCCCAGGCCGCCCTGGACCAGGCCGCCGCCGCCACGGCCGCGCCCCTGGGCCGGCGGACGGACCTGCGCGACCTGCCCCTGGTGACCATCGACGGGGCCGACGCCCGCGACTTCGACGACGCCGTGTTCGCCCGGCCGGACGACGACCCGAAGAACCCCGGCGGCTGGCACCTGGTGGTGGCCATCGCCGACGTGGCCTGGTACGTGCGCCCCGGCGACCCCCTGGACAAGGAGGCCCGCAAGCGCGGCAATTCCGTCTACTTCCCCGACCGGGTGGTGCCCATGCTGCCCGAGGCCCTGTCCAACGGCTGGTGCTCGCTGGTGCCCCGCGAGGACCGGCCCTGCCTGGCCGCCCACCTGTGGATCGACGCCAAGGGCGACCTGCTGCGCCACCGGTTCGAACGCGCCCTCATGCGCTCGGCGGCGCGGCTCACCTACACCCAGGTGCAGGCGGCCCGCGACGGCGCGCCCGACGAGGTGACCGGGCCCCTGGTCGAAGGCGTGCTGGCCCCCCTGTACGGCGCCTTCCGGGCGCTGCTGAAGAACCGCGAAGGCCGCGGCGCCCTGGAACTGGACCTGCCGGAACGGCGCATCGTCATGGCCGAGGACGGCTCGGTGGCCGGGGTGGAGCCCCGCGAGCGCCTGGACAGCCACAAGCTGATCGAGGAGTTCATGATCTGCGCCAACGTGGCGGCGGCGGAAACCCTGGAAAAGATGCGCCAGCCCTGCATGTACCGGGTGCACGACGAACCGTCGCGCGAGAAGCTGGAATCCCTGCGCGAGTTCCTGGACAGCCTGGACATCCCCCTGGCCCGGGGCCAGGTGATGCGGGCCCGCCAGTTCAACGCCATCCTGGGCCGCGTGGCCGGCACCCCGCAAAGCCACATGGTCAGCGAGGTGGTGCTGCGCAGCCAGGCCCAGGCCGAATACAGCCCCGACAACATCGGCCACTTCGGCCTGGCGCTGCGCCGCTACTGCCACTTCACCTCGCCCATCCGCCGCTACGCCGACCTGCTGGTGCACCGGGCGATCATCGCCGGCGGCCGCCTGGGCGACGGCGGCCTGGCCGACGACGACGAGGACTTCGCCGAGACCGGCCAGCACCTGTCGGTGACGGAACGGCGCGCCGCGGCGGCCGAACGCGACGCCGTGGACCGCTTCACCGCCGCCTTCCTGGCCGACCGGGTGGGCACCAACTTCCGCGGCCGCATCAACGGCGTCACCCGGTTCGGTCTGTTCGTCACCCTGGACGACAGCGGGGCCGACGGCCTGGTGCCCATCGGCACCCTGGGCGACGACTATTATGTGCACGACGAGACCCGCCACGCCCTGCGCGGCCGCCTGTCGGGCCAGGAATTCCGCCTGGGCGACCGGGTGGCCGTGCGCCTGGTGGAGGCCGATCCGGTGACCGGCGGCATGATCATGGGCCTGGTGGACGACGACGGTGACCTGGTGTCGGACCGCATCGGCCTGCGGCGCGGCCCGGCCCGCCGTCCGCACAATGCCGCCGGCCCGGGGCCCGGCAAGCCCAAGGCCAAGGGCAAAAGCAAGGCGGCCCGGCGCAAGGCGGCCAAGGCAACGTCGGGCAAGGTGGGGCGGCGGCGCTGACATCCTCCTTGGTGCGACCGGACGTTTGGGCCACAATCGGCCGATGATTCGCCGGCCGTTCCGTTCCGCCTTCCTGCTTGTCGTGCTCCTGTGGGGCCCGGCGGTGTTCGGTTTGGCGGCCTGCGCCCCGCCGCCGCCGCCGGTGCCGCCGGCCGGCACCCTGGCCCGCCTGGCGGTGGAAGACGTGTTCACCGTGGGCTACGCCGGCATCCAGGACCGCTACATCGAACCCCTGACCCTGGGCCCCCTGGTGACCGAGGGTCTGCGCGGCCTGGGCGTCATCGACCCGGCCCTGACCGTGACCGAGGACAGGGACGGCCTGTCCGTGGCCCTGGACGACACGCCCGTGGGCCGCTACGCCCGGCCCCTGGAAGATTCCCCCCGGGCCTGGGCCATCCTGACCACCCAGGTGATCCTGGACGCCCGCGAGCAGTCGCCCGACATGCGCCGGGCCTCGGCGGAAAAGCTGTACCAGGCGGTGTTCGACGGCGCCCTGTCGGGGCTGGACCTGTTTTCCCGCTATGCCGGGGTCGAGGAAGCCACCCGCCACCGCGACA
>JAGREA010000188.1 GCA_020446745.1 Rhodobacterales bacterium
CCGTCGCCCCCGGGCTTGTCCCGGGGGTCCACGTCTTTTTCGTCATCGACGGCCCAAGTCGTGGGTACCCGGGACAAGCCCGGGCACGACGGAGGAGAGGCGGGGTTACCGAGCCTCCACGCCGCCGGGGTTCACCCTCCCCCCGCGAGACGGCCCGGGCGGCGGCCCCATATCCATAATTCTTGAAGGGTTATTCAACATCCCCTTCATCAGTCTTTTCGCATTTAAATGTTGCGAACCGTTCTTAATCGCAGTACGACTCCGGGAGTCGCAACGACGCCAGGGGGAACGACACCATGGGTTACGGCATCCACCACGTGCCCGGACGGATCCGGTTCAAGATCCCCGGCCTGCGCGACGACGCGGCCCTGGGCGAGACCCTGCTGCGGGCCCTGCATGCCCTGGACGGGGTGCGCGGGGTGGACCTGCGGCCGGCCGCCGAGTCCGTGGTCGTCCACTACGATCCCCGGCGCATCGACGACAAGGCCCTGGCCGCCCGCCTGAGCGCCCGGCCCCACGGCGTGGCCGCCGCCCCGGCCCCGGCCCTCGACAACCGGCGCCTGAACCAAAGCCTGACCCAAAGCCTGGGCGCCCTGGGCACGGCCTTCGGCCAGGCGGCCTTCAAGGCGGCCCTGCAGCAGGTGGTGGCCGGCGGCGTCGATTCCCTTTACCGGGCCGCCGCCCGGGCCTGACCGGTCTTCCCCTTCGCCGCCTTGGCCCCGGCCAGGCGGGCATACTTGGCCTGCTGCGAGGCGTGCCACAGGGACAGCGCGACCAGCGCCACGCCCGCCCCCACGTGGGTGGGTTTCCACCCCCTTCCCCGCACCATGCCCGTGTAGACAAGGGTGCCCAGGGCGGCGGTCATGCCGCCGATGGTCAGGGTCGTGCTGTTGAACGGGTTCTTGCTGGGCCGGGCCATGGGGTGCCTTCGTCATTGGTGGGGGATTTGTGTTCGGGCGTGCCCGCCTGGGCGGCGGCGATGATATCCTTGATCAGGTCGGCGGCGAAGGCCCAGTCGTTGGCGCTGCCCCCGTTGCCCGAGGGGATGTAGACCTCCAACCCCACGAACAGGAAATCGGGGCTGTCCCACACGTCGCGGGGGATCACCGTGTGGGCCGCCAGAACGCCGCTCCGGCGGCCCCCGGCGGCGTCGCCCAGGCCCACCAGGCGGACCCGGGAATCATCGCGCCGCCGCCGCCCCAGGGCGGCCAGCAGGTGGCCGTCGCCGCAGATGATGTCGGCGCAGGGGCCGCCGTCGTCGGTGCCCCGGTGCAGGTCGATCAGCAGGTGGCGGCGCCCGGCGGCCCGGCGGATCTGCCGGTACAGGGCTTCGTGCTGCACCTGATAGCGGAACCGCTGGTCGGGCCGGGGGTGGCGGCCCGAGATGCCCTCGGGCACCCGCAGGACCGCCACGTCGGGCAGGTCCCCCGGGTCCAGCAGGGCGGTGGCCACCCCCTCGCCGAACGACAGCTCCTCCTGGTGCACGCCGATGACCAGCAGGGTCGCCGCCGGGTCTAGGCCCGCTCGATCCATTCGTAGACCTCCAGGGCTTCGGGGGCGCACTTGCAGCAGCCGTCGCCGCAGGAGGCCGGCCGGGGCAGGCGGCGGACCCGGCCCTTGCGGACCAGCACCGCCAGCATGCCGCGCAGGGCGTCGGGCGCCACGCCGAACCGGTTGGACAGGTCGGCCAGGGTGACCCGGTGGCGGTCCCCCACGTATTGGCGCACCTCGGCCAGGATCATGATTCGGCCACCCCCAGGGCGCGGTCGATCTCGCGCAGGCCCCACCACCGCAGGCCCAGCACCGTGGCCGTGAACAGCCCCAGCATCAGGGCAATCCAGGTGGCCGACACGGCCGGGGCCCGGGCAAAGATGGCGGCCTGGTAGAAGATGGTGCCGGCCACGTAGCCGATGCCCGTGGTCCAGCCGGCCACGAACAGGGTCCAGCCCATGTTGCTTTCCCGGTACACCGCCGCCAGGGCCGCCGTGCAGGGGAAGTACAGCAGGATGAACAGCAGGTAGGCGAAGGCCCCGGCGGCACCGTCGAAGCGGGCCGCCATGGCGCCGAAGGTGCCCGTGGCCACTTCCTGCTCCTCGGCCGCCGTCTGCTGGTCGGCCACGTCGCCCACGCTCAGGCCCAGGGGGTCGCCCCAGGTGCCCATGGCGTCGGCCAGGTTGGCGGGGATGGTGGCGAAGGCCTCGGCCAGGCCGGCCGCCAGGCTGAAGGGTTCCTCGGCCTCGGCCGCGCCGTCGGCGGCGTCCGCCTCGGCCATGGCCGTGTACATGGAATCCAGGGTGCCCACCACGGCCTCCTTGGCCAGCACGCCGGTGAAGATGCCCACCGCCGCCGGCCAGTTCTCGGCGTCCAGGCCCATGGGCGAGAAGGCCGGGGCGATGGTCCGCCCCACGGCGCTGAGCACCGAGCTGTCGCTGTCCTCGTTGCCGAAGGTGCCGTCGGTGCCCAGGGTGTTCAGCACGTTCAGCACCAGCACCATGGGGACGATGATCTTGCCGGCCCGCACCACGAAGGCCATGGTGCGTTCCCACACCCGGATCAGCACGCCCTTCAGGGTGGGCATGTGGTAGGGCGGCAGCTCCATGACGAAGGGCGTGGCCTCGCCCTGCAGGATGGTGTTCTTCATCACCAGGCCCGTCAGCACGGCCACGGCGATGCCGATCAGGTACAGGCCGAACACCACGTTCTGGCCGCCGATGGGGAAGAAGGCGGCGGCGAACAGGGCATAGACCGGCAACCGCGCGCCGCACGACATGAACGGCGCCATGACGATGGTCATGATGCGGTCGCGGTGGTGTTCCAGGGTGCGGGTGGCCATGATGGCCGGCACGTTGCAGCCGAAGCCGACGATCAGCGGCACGAAGGACTTGCCCGGCAGGCCCACGGCGCGCATGGAACGGTCCATGACGAAGGCGGCCCGGGCCATGTAGCCGCTGTCCTCCAGCACCGACAGGAACAGGTACAGGAAGGCGATTACCGGAATGAAGGTGGCCACCACCTGGATGCCGCCGCCGATGCCGTTGGCCAGCAGGATGGTCAGCAGCTCGGGCGTGCCCATGGCCGCCAGCAGGGCGCCGAAGCCGTCGACGAAAAGGGCCCCGGTGAACAGGTCGAAGAAGTCGATGAAGGCGCCGCCGATGTTGATGGTGAACATGAACATCAGGTACATCACCACCAGGAAGATGGGGATGCCGGCGGCCCGGTTGAGCACCACCCGGTCGATGCGGTCCGACACGTTGCGGGCGATCTGCGCCTTGCGCCGGGCCGTGGCCTGGGCCACGCCGTTGGCGAAGGCGTAGCGGCCGTCGGCCAGCAGGATGTCCACGTCATCGGGCAGGCCGTCGCGCAGGGCTTCCAGGGTGGCCTCGGGCACCACGGACGGGGGCGCCGCGCGGCGCGCCAGGTCATCCCCCTCCAACAGCCGCGCGGCCAGCCAGCGGGCGTCGCCGGACCCGGCCGGCAGGGCCGAAAGGGCCGGCAGCAGTCGGGCCATGGCCCCTTCCAGGGCGCCGTCGTAGGGAATGGCCGCCTCGGGCACCGGCCGTTCGCGCACCGCCATGGCGATGGCCGCCTTCAGGGCGCCGATGCCGTCGGCCTTGATGGCCACCACCGGCACCACGGGGCAGCCCAGGTGGCGGGCGATGCCGTCCACATCCAGCGTGGTGCCCATGGCCTGGGCCACGTCGACCATGTTCAGGGCGACGATCATGGGCTGGCGCATTTCGATGAGCTGCGCCGTCAGGTACAGGTTGCGTTCCAGGTTGGAGGCATCGACGATGTTGACGATCAGGTCCGCCTCGCCGGCGTGCACGAAGTCGCGGGCGATCTTTTCGTCCAGCGACACGTCCTCGTTGGTCACGTCCAGGGAATAGGTGCCGGGCAGGTCCACCACGTCATAGGCCGTGCCGCCGTGGACATAGGCGCCCACCTTGCGTTCCACCGTCACGCCGGGCCAGTTGCCCACCCGCTGCTTGGCCCCGGTCAGGGCGTTGAACAGGGTCGTCTTGCCGCAGTTGGGGTTGCCCACCACGCCGATCGTGTATTTCTTCGCCATCACGCCTTCTCCACCCGCACCGCGGCCGCTTCGTCCTTGCGCAGGCTCAGCCGGAAGCCGCGCACCGAGATCTCCACCGGGTCGCCCATGGGCGCCACCCGGGTCACGCTGAAGGTCGTGCCCGGCGTCAGACCCATGGCCAGCAGCTTCTTGCGGTAGCTGCGCCCCCCTTCCTCGAAGCCGGCCACCTGGCCGGCCTCGCCGACAAGCAGGTCTCTCAGGGTCATGGCGGAACCTTTCTTTTGCTGGGTGTTTGGGGCCGTCAGGACGGCGCCTCGACGACCAGGATCTTCATGGCCATGCCGCCGCCCACGGCGACGCGCGCGGAATCGCGGGCCAGCAGCAGGCCCCCGCCCTCGCGCTGCATGACCTGCACCTCGGTGCCCACGTTCAGGCCCAGTTCGGTCAGCCGGCGGTCCAGGTTGCGGCCGGCCCGCAGGCCGACGATGCGCAGGCGCTGACCCTCGGCCGCCAGGCCAAGGGCGAAGGGTTTGACGGAGGCGCGCGCCATGCATGGATCTCCGGACCGGCGAAGGCGGCCCATTTCACATGATGAAATCGTAAATTCACCACCCGCGGCACCCCCGACGGCCGGGCCGCCCGGGTTCCGGGGCCGTGATCCCCTGGGGCCCTGGCCCGCCTTGACGCGGCGGGGCCGGGAGCCTTCGCTACCCCTATCGGCTTTCCCGGACCGAACCAACAACTAATTTTAATAATGATTTTCAATAACCAACAAATTCACTTGGTTTCAGGCGGTTATGTTGGCGCCCCCGACCCTGGATTGGCCCTGGAATAGCCCTGGAATAGCCCTGGCGCGGCCCGTGGCACCGGTTGCCTTACCCGACCAGGGGGGGCGGGCAGGATACCCCCCCGCGCCCGGCGATCGGCCTGTTCCCCGCCGGTCCGGCGGGCGTATAGTGGCGCCATGATGCCGCCCGCCCGCCGGTCCCTCCGCCCCGCCCCGCGCCGTGCCGCCCTGGTCCTGGGGCTGGCCGGGGCGCTGGTCCTGGGCCTGCCCGTGGCGCAACCCCGCGCCCACCCCCATGCCTGGATCGATGTGACCGTGCGGGTGCTGTTCAACGGCGACGGCCGCGTCACCGGCCTGCGCGAGACTTGGCGGTTCGACGCCGCCTACACGGCCTTCGCCATGGCCGGCCTGGGCAAGGCCGGCGCCGCCCCGGCCCAGGCGGACATCGACGCGGTGATGCACGAGAACCTGTCCGGCCTGGCGTCCTATGGCTATTTCACCAAGGTCGGCCAGGGCGACGCCGCCGTGCCCACGGGCGCGGCGACGGCGGCGGCCTCGGTCCTGCGCGGCCGGCGCCTGGAAATGACCTTCACCCTGCCCCTCGCCCGCCCCGTGGATCCGGCCGCCGGGCCCCTGGACTACGCCATCTACGACCCGTCCTACTACGTGGAGATGCTGCACGCCGAGGCCGAGGATGCGGTGGTCCTGGACGGCGCGCCGGCCGGCTGCACCTTCCACATCACCCTGCCCCGCCCGTCGCTGGAGACCATCGCCCAGGCCGCCGCCCTGGACCGCACCCAGAAGGCCAGCGACGGCCTGGGCGCCGTGTTCGCCGAGCGGGTGGCGGTGCGCTGCCCATGAGGCCCACCCGGATTCTCGCCCTGGCCGCTGGCGTTGTCCTGGCCACCGCCACCGTCGCCACTGGCGCGGCCCTGGCGGCCGACCCGGCCACGACGGACCCGTCGATCCTGACCCGGGCCGTGGTGTGGATCGCCGAGCAGCAGCGCCACTTCCACCGGGCCCTGACCGGCGGCCTGGACAGCCTGTCCAACGGCGGCGGGTTGGCCGCCGCCTGGGGGCTGATCGGCGCCAGCTTCCTGTACGGCGTGTTCCACGCCGCCGGGCCGGGCCACGGCAAGGCCATCCTGACCACCTATCTGCTGACCCACCGGGAACGCCTGGCCAGGGGCGTGGGCCTGGCCGCCGCCGCCGCGGCCTGCCAGGGGATCACCGCCGTGGTGCTGGTGTACGGGCTGATCACCCTGGCCGGGCTGGTGCCGCGCGAGGCCACGGCGGCGGCCCTGTGGTCGGAACGGGCCAGCTACGGCCTGGTCATGGCGGTGGGCGCGCTGCTGATGTGGCGGGCCCTGCGGCGCCTGTGGGCCCGATCCCGCTCCGCTCCTCCTTCACATCACCATGACCATGACCATGACCATGGGCCCGCCTGCGGCCACGACCACGGGCCCTCGGCCGATCAGATCGGCGCCACGGCCGGGTGGCGGGCGTCGGTGGGGCTGGTGCTGTCCATCGGCCTGCGGCCGTGCAGCGGCGCCATCGTGGTGCTGGTGTTCGCCGCCGCCCTGGGCCTGGCCTGGGCCGGCATCGCCGCCGTGGCGGCCATGTCCCTGGGCACCATGCTGGCGGTGGCGGGCCTGGCCCTGCTGGCCGTCGGCGCGCGCCAATGGGCGGCCCGCCTGGCGGCGCGGGGCGGCAACAGCGGCGGGGCGGTGCTTCAGCGGGCCGGGGATCTGGTGGCCCTGGCCGGCGGGGCGGTGGTGGTGGTGCTGGGCCTGGGGCTGGTCATGGCGTCGTTCGCGCCGGCCCATCCCCTGGGCCTGTAGCGGCGCCTACAGGCACTGCCATTCGGGCGGCACCTCATAGCGCTTGAGGGCCGCCAGGCGCACGGCGGCGTTGCGGGCGCCATAGCCGGCATAGCCGCCGCGCCGTTCCACCACCTCGAAGAAGAAGCCGCCGAACAGGGGCTGGCTGTAGATCTGGAAGTATTCCCCGTCGCCGTCGCGGTCGTACAGCATGTTGGCGGCCCGCAGGCTGTCCACCAGCGCCGCGTCCAGGCCGAAGGTGGCGGCCAGGTCGTCGTAGTAGTTGGCGGCGATCTCCAGGCGCGGGAAGCCCGCATCGGCCAGGCGCGACGAGAAGGCGAAGATGTCGGCGCAGGCGAAGGCGATGTGCTGCACCGGGGCGCCGAACTTTTCCGCCAGGAAGGCGCCGGTGTTGGTGCGGTGGGTATCCACCCCGTTCAGGTTCAGGCGGAAGCCGCCGCCCGTTCCGTTGTCGGATCCTTCTATGGCTTGGCTATGGATCAGGCCCGCCGGGTCGGCCACGTCGACGATGGGCGTCTTGTCCACCCGGAAGGTGGCCAGGTAGAACAGGGCCCAGCTTTCCATTTCCTCGAAGCTCATGGGCTGGGCCAGGTGGTCGAAGCCCAGGATGCCCGACGTGCGGCGCTCGGGCCGTTCCTGCTCGGCGTTGAACTCGATGGTCCACACGTTGGACAGCTCGGGCCCCTGGTCCACGAAGTGCAGCACGCTGCCGCCGACGCCCCGGATGGCCGGAATCTCCAGCTCGCGCGGGCCCACGGCCTGGCGGAACACCGGCGCGCCCAGGGCCGCGGCCCGGCGCATGGCGGCCTCGGCGTCGGCCACGGAAAGCCCGATATCGCACACCGAGGTGCCGTGGGTCAGATAGGCGGCATGGGCGTAGCCCGTGGTTTCCGTGTTCAGCACGACGCGGGCCGCGCCGTGCTTCCAGATCTCCACCCGCTTGTTGATGTGCTTGGCCGACCGCTGGAAGCCCATCTGCCCCAGCACCGCCGACAGGGGTTCCACGTCCTGGGTGCCGGCGGTGAACTCCACGAAGGCCACGCCGTCCACGCCCACCCGGTCGGGCATGGCATCGGTGGACAGGCCGGTCCCGCCGCCGGCCCGGCCGGCCTGGTCCAGCAGGCTGGTCACGGCCCGGTAGCACGAGGTGGCCACGGACCGCGCCGCGGCCTCGCGCAGCTTGTCGTTGAACACCTCCACCGACCACGGGCCGGCATAGCCCGTGGCCGCCACGGCGCCCACGAAGGCCGCGATGTCCAGGTCCCCCAGGCCGGGGAAGCAGCGGTAGTGCAGCCATTTCAGGCGCGGGCCCATGTCCAGGTCCGGGGCGTCGGAAAGCTGCACCGTGAACACCCGGTCGGCGGGCAGGCCGGCCAGGGTTTCCACCCCGCCGTCGCCCAGCAGGGTCTGGAAGCTGTTCAGGGCCAGGCCCACCTGGGGATGGTCGGCCCGGGCGATCAGGTCCA
>JAGREA010000189.1 GCA_020446745.1 Rhodobacterales bacterium
AGGTGGCCGGCGTGTGCGGGCAGTTGACCGAGATGATGTCCATGCGGGCCAGCATCTGGTCCAGGCTTTCCCAATAGGTGGCTTCCAGTTCCGCCTCGGTCTCGGGGTGGGCCCGGTGGCGGTTGTGGTAGTGGATGGACAGGCCGAAGCCCTTGGCCCGACGGGCCACGGCGGTGCCGATGCGGCCCATGCCGATGATGCCCAGGCGCTTGCCGTAGATGCGCCGGCCCAGCATCCAGGTGGGCGACCAGCCGGACCATTCCTCGGTGCGCAGCAGGCGCACGCCTTCGGCCAGGCGCCGGGGCACGGCCAGGATCAGGGCCATGGTCATGTCGGCCGTGTCCTCGGTCAGCACGTCGGGGGTGTTGGTCACGGTGATGCCGCGCTGGCGGGCCGTGGCCACGTCCACGTTGTCGACGCCGGCGCCGTAGTTGGCGATCAGCCGCAGGTTGGGGCCGGCCTGGGACAGGATGGCCGAATCGATGCGGTCGGTCACGGTGGGCACCAGAACATCGGCTTCCTGCACCGCCGCCACCAGATCGGCCTTGGACATGGGCGCGTCATCCAGGTTCAGGGTGACGTCGAACAGCTCCATCATCCGGGTTTCGATGACATCCGGCAGCTTCCGCGTGACGACGACCTTCGGTTTGTTCTGCCCCATTATTCTTCTCCTCCGTCGAACCCGGGCCGGCCCATCGGCGCAGCGCGATCGGCGCAGTCCTCCCCTGTGGCCGCTCCCGTGGGTCAGGCCATACCAACCCCCGCACCCCTTGTCCAGCGCCCATTCGCCGGGCCGTCCGGGAATCGCGGCGGGGCGCCGGCCGGGCGCGGCGCTTGACGCCTGGAAGCCGGCCTCCGCTATACTACCACGGACCCTGTTTCGGTAATCGGCATGCACACATCATGACCCACGGCTTGAAGGATTCTGGCGCCCGCGGGGCCTTGCGCAGGATGCGGCCGGCGCCCCCGGCGATGGCGGGGCGGACAATGGCCCCGGCAATGACCCTGGCGTTCGCCCTGCTCCTGCCCCTCCTCGGGGCCGGCCTGGGCCCCGCCCTGGCCCAGGAAGCCGCCCCGGCGCCCGGCCAGGCCGCCCAGGGGGCCTCGGGCCTGCCGCTGCCGCGCTACGTGTCCCTGCGGGCCGACGAGGTGAACATGCGGGCCGGGCCCGGCGTGCAGTACCCGGTGAACTGGGTGTACAAGCGCCGCCTGCTGCCGCTGGAGGTGATCGCCGAATACCACGCCTGGCGCAAGGTGCGCGACTACAAGGGCACCGAGGGCTGGATGCACAAGAACATGCTGTCGGGCCGCCGCACGGCCGTGGTGACCGGCGACCTGCGGACCCTGCGCGAGGATCCGGACAGCCGCGCCCGGCCGGTGATCCGGGCCGAGGTGGGGGTGGTGGCGGAACTGCGCGCCTGCCCCGACGGCAGCGAATGGTGCGAGGTGATCGTCGGCGGGCGCACCGGCTGGCTGCGCCGGTTCGAGATCTGGGGCGTCTATCCGGAGGAGGCGGTGGACTGACCGCCGCCGCGCCGGGCGTTCCCGGCTACCATCAAGCCTGAACCGACAATGCTTCGAGGCGCGCCTGCGGCGCTCCTCGGCATGAGGGCGGTGGTTGATGCAACACCACCCTCGCCCCGAGGAGGCCGCGCAGCGGCCGTCTCGAAGGGCCGGCGCCGCCTGGACAACCGTTTACGCCAGGTCGGACGCCAGGGCCTGGCGGGTGGCCTCGTTCAGGATCGCCATGTGGCCATAGTTGGAATGGCCGATGGCCAGCAGCACCTCGGCCTCGCCGCCCTTCAGGGCGGCGGCCTGGGCGTCGGTCAGCGGGAAGTGCAGGAAGTGCACGGACGACGCCTTGCCGTCGGCGTTGGTGCGGTCGACATCGCCTTCCGGCACGGCCATCACCGTTTCGCCGCCGATGCGCAGCGAGATGGTGTCCTCCACCCCGCCCAGGGAGCCCAGAACCCGGGCCCGTTTGACCGGCTCGTCGATCTCGAACATCATGGTGGCCACCAGCTCGCGGCCGTTGGGGATCAGCGGGTTGTAGGCCCGCAGCTCGTCCTCGATCTGCTCGTCGCCGCCGCGCTCGATGTACAGCATCTCGTGGATCTGGTGCCACATGGTGTCGTAGCTTTCGAAGTAGAACGTGGCATCGGGGCCCACGGCCACCCGGCGGTCCTTCTTCAGCGCCGTCATGGCCCGCCGGCGATCCGCCCGCTCGGCCCCGTACTGTTCCATGGGCATGATGTCGTCGCGGGAGATGGTGCGTCGGTCGCTCATGATTGCTCCTGTTGTTCTTGCGTCCGCCCGGCCCTACAGGCCGTAGGCGCGGGCGATGATCTGGATCGGGTGGTGGGCCGCCTTCAGGGCCTTGGCCGCCTGGGCGCCGTTTTCGTCCAGGCGTTCCATGCCCTGGACGATGTGGTCGCGGGCCAGGGGGCATTCGGACACCACCCACCCCGGGGCCGCCTTGGCGGCCTGGCGGAACACGGGCTTGCCTACCTTCATGCCGACCTCGAAGAAGTCCTTCTTCACGCCCCAGGATCCGCCGTGGCCCGAGCAGCGCTCGATCACGGTCACCGGGGTGTCGGGCAGCAGGCGCAGCATCTCGGCCGCCTTCTGGCCCATGTTCTGGGCCCGGGCATGGCAGGCGATGTGCACCACCACGCCGCCCTCGACGGCGCTCAGGCCCTCGGCCAGGCCTTCCTTCTTGGCGATGTCCACCAGGTATTCCGAGGCATCGAAGGTGGCCTGGGACAGCTTCTTCACGTTGGCGTCGTCGGGCACGATCAGCGGCCATTCGAACTTCAGCATCAGGGTGCACGACGGCACCAGGCTGACCACGTCGTAGCCCTTGTCGACCCAGGCCACCATTTCCGCCGCCGTGCGGCGGGCGGAATCGGCCACCCGCTGGATGTCGCCCTGTTCCAGCTGCGGCATGCCGCAGCAGCCGGGGTACACCACCTCGGTCTCGACCCCGTTGCGGGCCAGGATGGCGCGGGTGTCCATGCCGATGTCGGGGCTGTTGTAGTTGACGAAGCAGGTGGCGAACAGCACCGCCTTGCGGCCGTGGGCCGGGGCCGTGGCGTTGGCCGCCGCCGGCTGGGCCTTGGCCTGGTCGACGAAGGTCTTGGGCGCATAGCTGGGCAGCACGGCTTCGTGGTGCACGCCGGCCACCGATTCCATCAGGCCCCGGGTCATGGCATTGCCGCAGCTGGTGGCCCAGTTGGCGATGCCGGACATGGAGCAGCCCAGCTTGCCGTTGCGGTCGGTTTCCGTGAGTTGGCGGTCCATGGCGCTGATCTTGCCCTGGCGCTTTTCCACCGCCCGGTAGCGCAGCATCAGGTGCGGGAAGTCCAGGTCGAATTCATGGGGCGGCACGTAGGGGCACTTGGTCAGGAAGCACATGTCGCACAGCGTGCAGGCATCCACCACCGGCTTGAAATCGGCCGACGACACGGAATCCAGCTCGCCGGATTCGGAATCGTCGATCAGGTCGAACAGGCGGGGAAAGCTGTCGCACAGATTGAAGCAGCGTCGGCACCCATGGCAGATGTCGAAAACCCGGCGCAGCTCCGCGTCCAGTTTTTCCGTGTCGTAGAAATCGGCGTCGTTCCAGGGAATGGGATGCCGGGTGGGCGCGTCGAGGCTGCCTTCGCGCATGATGACCCCCTTCGGTCGTGCGGCGCGCCCGCCCGGGGGCACGCCCGTTGGTCATGGGTCCGGGACGGACCAGAGGTGGGAACGGAAACGGGGGATCCTGTCCGGACCCCCCGCTCCAGATGCTTCAGTCGTCGTCGGCTGGCGCCGATCGGCGATCAGGCCATCGAGTCGAGGGCCTTCTGGAACCGGCCGGCGTGGGACTTTTCGGCCTTGGCCAGGGTCTCGAACCAGTCGGCGATTTCGTCGAAGCCTTCGTCGCGGGCGGTCTTGGCCATGCCCGGGTACATGTCGGTGTACTCGTGGGTCTCACCGGCGATGGAGGCTTCCAGGTTGGCGCCGGTGCCGCCGATGGGCAGGCCCGTGGCGGGATCGCCGACCTCTTCCAGGAATTCCAGGTGGCCATGGGCGTGGCCGGTTTCGCCTTCGGCGGTCGACCGGAACACGGCGGCGACGTCGTTGTAGCCCTCGATGTCGGCCTTCTGGGCGAAATACAGGTAGCGGCGGTTGGCCTGCGACTCACCGGCAAACGCTTCTTTCAGGTTGTTTTCGGTCTGCGAGCCTTTCAGATCGGCCATGACGGTCTCCCTTTGCTTCAGAATTCGGATGGTGTCCGGGTATCGCCGAAGGGCCGGAAAGGGCGTTCGGCGGCGTCCCCGAACAAATGCGGCACCGCTAATATGGCGGTGCCGGCATGACCTGTCAACCTAATTCCAAACAATTCTAAATTAGGCCCGAAGATATTGATAGTGGATTGCTTTTCTGGAGCCTTTTCCCTCTACACGGTAGCACTGAGATCGGTTATCCGGCCCATCCGACAGGAGCGGCCGTGAAGGCGATGCGGGCCCATCGGCGAGCGGTCGCGACGCCGCGGATGGGCCGGATAACCGACCGAAGGCGCGCCCACCGGCCCACCGGGCGGCGTCAGGCGCCGCTGGCGATGCTCCAGCATCGCGGCGCGACGCCTTCCTGGCCGGTGGGCCGGTGGGCGCGTCTTGGTGCTGCCGTGCAGAGGGAAAAGGCTCTAGGCTTCTTCGGTCAGCCGAATGACCACGTCGATGCGCTGGATGGCCGTTCCGGGCGGCGCCGGCGGCACGTCGGACACCACCACGTCCTCGCCCGCGATGTCTTCCAGCAGGCCGGACTTCTCGTGGTAGAAATGGTGGTGCTCGGCGATGTTGGTGTCGAAGTAGGAGCGCGCCGCATCGACGGTGATTTCGCGCAGCAGGCCGGCCTCGGTGAACTGGTGCAGGGTGTTGTAGACCGTGGCCAGGGACACGCGCACGCCTTCGGTCATGGCCTCGGCATGCAGGTTTTCGGCCGTCACGTGGCGCGGCCCGTTGTCGAACAGCAGCCGGGCCAGGGCCATGCGCTGGCGCGTGGGCCGAAGCCCGACGGCGCGCAGGCGGTCGAGTATCTGGCTATAGGGTCTCAAGGTCCATCCCCTCCAATCCATCGTTCCGGCACCAAGGCCATGCCGGCGCGATCGTCATATCTTAGCCGACTTTTTGTAAGTATTTTAAAATTTTGTCTTTTCAAGGGCCGCCCGTGCCCTGGCGCGGCCCCGGATGGGGGTCGTTCCGCGCCAAGGTTGAATAACGGGAGATGCTTGTCCTTGATGCCGATCAATCGCCGGTGCAGATGCGATCCACCAGCTGGCCCACCGTGGGCACGAAGCCGTTGGCGTAGTAGGGATCGGTGGCGAAATTGAAGGCGTTGTGCCCGGCGAACATCAGGTTGTCGTCGATGCACCCTTCGTGGGCGATGGACTGCAGGGTCTTCTGGATGCAGAACGACCGGGGATCGGCCATCTTGCCGTTGTTCCAGGGCTCGCGCTCGGCCCAGTTGGAGAACCGGCAGGCGCTGAGGCAGCCCATGCAGTCCTGCTGGTCCGTGACGATGGTCCGCGCCTTGTCGGGGGTGACGAAGATCAGGGTCGAATCCGGGGTCTTCATGGCCTCGGTATAGCCCTCGGCGATCCAGGCGTCGGCCCGGGCCCGGTCTTCCGCCGACAGGTACACGGGACGGCCCCGGGCGCCCACCGGCAGGGCCGTGGCGCGTTCGGCCGTTTCCTTGCGCTCGTAGGGCACCTGGCGGCCGTTGCGGGCGTCCAGTTCGTCGATGAAGGCGTTACGCACGGCCGACGAATAGAAGCCCGTGGGGCTGAACCGGTTCAGGAACACGTCGCCTTCGTTCAGGGTCAGCAGGCGGCGCTTCCATTCCTGGGAAATGGGGCTTTCCCGGGTCAGCAGCGGGCGGGTGCCGTACTGGAACACGATGGGCCCCAGGTCGGGGTTGTCGATCCAGTCGGCCCAGTCGCGCAGGTACCACACCCCGCCGGCCATGAAGATGGGCACGTGGGCCAGGCCGAACTGGGCCATGGTCTGGCGCAGCTCCACCACCCGCGGCAGGGGGTCCTGGGGTTCGAAGGGATCTTCCGAATTGCTCAGGCCGTTGTGGCCGCCGGCCCGCCAGGGGTCTTCGTAGACCACGCCGCCCAGCCAGTCGCCGTACTTGTTGTAGGACCGCTTCCACAGGGCCCGGAAGGCCCGCGCCGACGAGATGATGGGGTAGTAGTAGACGCCGTAGCTGGAAACGATCTGCGCCACCTTGTAGGGCATGCCGGCGCCGCAGGTGACGCCGTGGACCAGGCCCTTGGCCCCTTCCAGCACCCCGTGGATGACCCGTTCGGTGGCCGCGGCCTCCCACAGCACGTTCATGTGCAGGCGGCCGTTGCCGTTGGACCGTTCGTGGGCGATGCGGGCCTGGGCAATGCCGCCCTGGATGGCGAAGGCCACCAGCTCCTCGTACCGCTCGCGGCGCGTCGTGCCCTCGTAGGTCTGGAAGATGGCGCGGCCGTTCTCGTCCACCGCATCGGCGTTGACGGCCGAAAAGGTGCCCACCGCCCCGGCGGCGGCGAAGGCTCCGGCGGATTCGCCGTTGGACACCGAGACGCCCTTGCCGCCCTCGACGATGGGCAGGACCTCGCGGCCGGAAATTCTGACGGGATTCAGCGGCTTCACGCTGCCTCTCCCAGGTTCTGGGCGACGGCCGGACAAGCCCCGGAAACCGCCACCGGACTGCAACCAAGAACCGCCGGCCGCCGCGCCACCCCTTCCCCCGGGGCGCCGCGGCGGCGCGACCGTTCGTTTACGAGCGCGCCTCGGCCCGGTCGCCGGCGATTTCCTCGCCGGTTTCCTGGTCCACCACGCGCATGGACAGCTTGACCTTGCCGCGATCGTCGATGCCGATCAGCTTCACCTTCACGGTGTCGCCCACGTTGACGATATCGGTGGTCTTGCCAACCCGGTGCGGCGCCAGCTCGCTGATGTGCACCAGGCCGTCCTTGCTGCCCATGAAGTTGACGAAGGCGCCGAAGTCCACGGTCTTCACCACCTTGCCGGTGTAGATGACGCCCACCTCGGGCTCGGCCGTGATGCCGCGGATCCATTCGATGGCCGCGTCGGCGGCCGACTGGTCCACGGCGGCCACCTTCACGGTACCGTCGTCTTCCAGGTCGATCTTGGCGCCCGTGGTTTCGCAGATCTCGCGGATCATCTTGCCGCCGGGGCCGATGACTTCGCGGATCTTGTCCTTGTTGATGGTGATCACGGTGATGCGCGGGGCGTGCTGGCTGACGCCGTCGCGGGCCGTGTTGATGGCCTTGGCCATCTCGCCCAGGATGTGGATGCGGCCGTCGCGGGCCTGGTCCAGGGCGGTTTCCATGATGTCCTTGGTGATGGACGTGATCTTGATGTCCATCTGCAGCGAGGTCACGCCCTTTTCGGTGCCGGCCACCTTGAAGTCCATGTCGCCCAGGTGATCCTCGTCACCCAGGATGTCGGACAGCACGGCCACGCCGTCGTCTTCCTTGATCAGGCCCATGGCGATGCCGGCCACCGGCCGTTCCATGGGCACGCCGGCATCCATCAGGGCCAGGGACGTGCCGCAC
>JAGREA010000190.1 GCA_020446745.1 Rhodobacterales bacterium
CGGCCTGGATGCCCAGGGGCGGCCCATGGACGGCCTGGCCGACCAGGTGCTTGGCTTCGTGCGCGACCTGGCCGAAGGCGTGCGCGGCGCCGGCCGCGCGGCGGAATGAACGGAGGGGCGCGACCATGAACTGGCTGACCAACTGGGTGAAGCCCAAGCTGCGCGAGCTGGTGGGCGGCCAGAAGGACATCCCCGAGAACCTGTGGCTGAAGTGCGACGGCTGCGGCCAGATGATCTTCCACCGCGACCTGGAAAAGAACCTGCGGGTGTGCCAGCACTGCGGCCACCACATGCGGCTGGAGGCCCTGCGGCGCCTGGAAACCCTGTTCGACGGCGGCGCCTTCCAGACCATCGAGCTGGAACCCTCGCCGGTTGACCCCCTGAAGTTCAAGGACCGCAAGCGCTATACCGACCGCCTGAAGGACGCCCAGGGCCGGACCGGCCGCGACGACGCGCTGATCGTCGCCCACGGCCGCATCGGCGGCCAGCCGGTGGTGGTGGCGGTGCTGGACTTCGCCTTCATGGGCGGCTCCATGGGCATGGCCGTGGGCGACGGCCTGCTGACGGCGGCGCGCCTGGCCAAGGTGCAGGACGCGGCGCTGATCGTGGTGCCGTCGTCGGGCGGCGCGCGCATGCAGGAAGGCATCCTGTCGCTGATGCAGATGGCCCGCACGACCATCGCCGTGGAAGAGGTGCGCGAGGCCGGCCTGCCCTACATCGTGCTGCTGACCGACCCCACCACGGGCGGGGTGACGGCCTCGTTCGCCATGCTGGGCGACGTGGCCCTTTCCGAACCCGGCGCGCAGATCGGCTTCGCCGGCGCCCGGGTGATCGAGCAGACCATCCGCGAGACCCTGCCCGAAGGCTTCCAGCGGGCCGAATACCTGCTGGACCACGGCATGATCGACATGGTGGTGCACCGCCAGGACCTGCCGGCCACCATCGGCCGGATCATCAGCCTGCTGCGCAACCCCGAGCCCTCGGCCGAGGTGGTGCCCATGCCGTCGGCCGCCGCCGCCGAGGTGGTGGAGCGGGCCCGCCCCCATCCCGATGACGAGGTGGTGGAGGTGGAAGGCGAGATCCTGCCGCCCGAGCCCCCGTCGGGCGACGGCGACCACGGGGAGGGGCCCCCCAGGGACCGATCCCCCAGGGACGGCTCAAGGGACGGATCAAGGGACGGATCAAGGGACGGAGATGACCCCCGCGGCTGACGCGGTCCTGGACCGCCTGACCCGCCTGCATCCCAAGCTGATCGACCTGTCCCTGGACCGGGTGCGCGCCCTGCTGGCCCGCCTGGGCAACCCCCACGAGGCCCTGCCGCCGGTCATCCACGTGGCCGGCACCAACGGCAAGGGCTCGGTCATCGCGTTCCTGCGGGCCATGCTGGAGGCGGCGGGCTATCGGGTGCACGTGTTCACCTCGCCGCACCTGGTGCGGTTCAACGAACGCATCCGCCTGGCCGGTTCGCTTATCGACGAGGCCACCCTGACGGCCCTGCTGGAGGAATGCGAGGCCGCCAACGGCACCGACCCCATCACCTTCTTCGAGATCACCACCGCCGCCGCCTTCCTGGCCTTTGCCCGGGTGCCGGCGGATATCGTGCTGCTGGAAACGGGCCTGGGCGGCCGCCTGGACGCCACCAACGTGATCGACCGCCCGGCCCTGACGGTGCTGACGCCCGTGTCCCTGGACCACCAGGACTTCCTGGGCGACACCATCGACGACATCCTGGGCGAGAAGGCGGGCATCCTGAAACGCGGCGTGCCGTGCCTGTATGCCTCGCAGGAACGCAAGGCGCCGCGCATCCTGGCCAAGGTGGCCAAGGACCTGGAGGTGCCGCTGCTGCGGGAAGGGCAGGTGTGGCACGTGCGCCAGCGGGACGACCGCCTGCTCTACACCGGGGCCACGCCCGACCGCGCCCTGGACCTGCCGGCGCCGGCCCTGGCCGGCGGGCACCAGGCCCGCAACGCCGGCCA
>JAGREA010000191.1 GCA_020446745.1 Rhodobacterales bacterium
CCCCGCCCCTGGAGTTCCACCCCCATGTACAAGACCCTCCTCCTCAGCATCGACCTGCAGGACAGCGCCTCGTGGACCAAGGCCCTGCCCACGGCGCTGGCCCTGTGCAAGACGTTCGACGCCACCCTTCACATGCTGACCGTGGTCCCCGAGCTGCCGTCCTACGTGGTCGGCACCTTCCTGCCGGAAAACACCGGCGAGACCCTGGTCAAGACCGCCCACGACGAGCTGGCGGCCTTCGCCGCCGAACGTTGCGGCGACCAGCCGGTGAAGACCCACGTGATGGTGGGCGGCGTCTATGCCTCCATCCTGGCCCTGGCCGAGGACCTGAAAGTGGACCTGATCGTCATGGGTTCGCACCGGCCGGAAATGAGCGACTACCTGCTGGGCCCCAACGCGGCCCGCGTGGTGCGCCATTCGGACTGCTCGGTCATGGTCGTGCGGGCCGACTCCTGATTTATCAAGTTTTGTAAGCGTTCGCGCCCCGCGCTGGTGCGGGGACGCCCCCGGCGGTATACAGGGCCCGGCGGCCCGCCGCCGATCCGTCAAGCGACAACCAGCCGCGGCCAACGCGCGCGCCCGTGCCCCCGGGGTTTCCACCCAACCCGCCGGGCCCGCGCGCGCTGGCCGGCCGTTCGAGGAAACCCCATGACCGACACGTTCAAGGAAACGGCGCTCCACTATCACCGCTATCCGCGACCCGGCAAGCTGGCCGTGACGGCCACCAAGCCCCTGGCCAACCAGCGCGACCTGGCACTGGCCTATTCCCCCGGCGTGGCGGCGGCCTGCGAGGCCATCGTCGACGACCCGGCCGAGGCCGCCACGGTCACGGCCCGGGGCAACCTGGTGGCGGTCATCACCAACGGCACGGCGGTGCTGGGCCTGGGCGCCATCGGCCCCCTGGCGGCCAAGCCGGTGATGGAGGGCAAGGCGGTCCTGTTCAAGAAGTTCGCCGGCCTGGACGTGTTCGACATCGAGGTGGACGAGACCGATCCCGACAAGCTGGTGGACATCATCGCCAGTCTGGCCCCCACCTTCGGCGCCATCAACCTGGAGGACATCCGCTCGCCCGAGTGCTTCGAGGTGGAACGGCGCCTGCGCGAGCGCCTGGACATCCCCGTGTTCCACGACGACCAGCACGGCACGGCCATCGTCGCCGGGGCCGCCGTGTTCAACGCCCTGCGCCTGGCCGGCAAGGACTTCGCCGACGTCAAGCTGGTGTCCACCGGCGGCGGCGCGGCGGGCATCGCCTGCCTGGACCTGCTGGTGGGCATGGGCCTGAAGCGCGAGAACATCACCCTGGTGGACCACAAGGGCGTGGTGTACGCCGGCCGGGCCGAGGACATGACGCCGCAGAAGGCCGCCTATGCCCGCGACATCCCCGAACGCACCCTGGCCCAGGTGATGCCCGGCGCCGACGTGTTCCTGGGCCTTTCCGCCCCCGGCATCCTGACCCCCGACATGGTCAAGGCCATGGCCCCCACGCCGCTGATCCTGGCCCTGGCCAACCCGGACCCGGAAATCGACCCCGCCGCGGCCCGCGCCGTGCGGCCCGACGCCATCATCGCCACCGGCCGGTCGGACCACCCGAACCAGGTCAACAACGTGCTGTGCTTCCCCTTCATCTTCCGCGCCGCCCTGGACGTGGGCGCCACGGCCATCAACGAGGCCATGAAGATCGCCTGCGTGACCGCCCTGGCCGACCTGGCCAAGGCGGAATCGTCCGAGGTGGTGGCCAGCGCCTATGGCGACGCGACCCTCAGCTTCGGCCCCGAATACGTGATCCCCAAGCCCTTCGACCCGCGCCTGATCGGCGAGATCGCCCCGGCCGTGGCCCGGGCCGCCATGGCCAGCGGCGTGGCCACCCGCCCCATCGCCGACTTCGACGCCTACCGCCAGGAACTGGAACGGTTCGTGTTCCGCTCCGGCACCCTGATGAAGCCGGTGTTCGACCGGGCCAAGCGCGACCCCCGCCGCCTGGCCTTCGCCGAGGGCGAGGACGAGCGGGTGCTGCGGGCCGTGCAGGTGCTGGTGGACGAAGGCATCGCCCGGCCCATCCTGGTGGCCCGGCCCAGCGTGGTGGCCCACCGCCTGCGGCAACTGGGCCTGCGCCTGGAACAGGGCCGGGACTACGAGATCGTGGACCCCGAGGACGACCCCCGCTACGAGGCCTACTGGACCACCTATTTCCAGTGCATGGAACGGCGCGGCGTGTCGCCCGACGCGGCCCGCACCATCATGCGCACCAACACCACGGCCATCGCCGCGGTGATGGTCAAGCGGGGCGACGCCGACGCCATGGTGTGCGGCTCCTACGGGCGCTACGATTTCCACCTGCGCTATGTGTCCGACGTCATCGGCAAGCGCCCGGACGTGCGCGACATGTCGGCGCTCAGCGTGCTGATCACGCCCAAGGGCACCTATTTCCTGTGCGACACCTACGTGACACCCGACCCCAGCGTGGAAGAGATCGTCGAGACCACCCTGATGGCGGCCGAGGCCGTGCGCCGGTTCGGCGTGGTGCCCAAGGTGGCGCTGGTGTCCCATTCCCAGTTCGGCACCGGCGACACCCCCACGGCCCTGAAGATGCGCGAGGCCACGCGCCTGCTGGCCGCCTTGGCCCCGGACCTGGAGGCCGAGGGTGAAATGCACGCCGACGCGGCCCTGGACCCGGAACTGCGGGCCCGGGTGTTCCCCAACTCGCGCCTGAAGGGCACGGCCAACCTGCTGGTGTTCCCCAACCTGGACGCCGCCAATGCGGCGTTCAACCTGCTGAAGGTGCTGGGCGACGGCCTGCCCATCGGCCCGCTGCTGCTGGGCGCGGCCCAGCCGGCCCACATCGTCACCCCGTCGGTGACCGGCCGCGGCATCGTCAACATCAGCGCCATCGCCGTGGTCGAAGCGCAACTGGCGGCGGTCGCCGGAGAGTCTTGAGGGGCCTATTCCCCCTCGCCCTTCAGGGAGAGGGAGGTCATCCTCAGGTCGTCTTGGCGGCATCCTCTTCCGCCACCGGATCGGCCAACGCCAGGGCCGGATCGTTGGGCACCTCGGCCAGGGCGGCGGCTTCGGCCGCCGCCTGGCGGCGGCCCG
>JAGREA010000192.1 GCA_020446745.1 Rhodobacterales bacterium
GGGGTTCGGCGGCAGTTTCGGGGCTCAGGGGGGTGTCCATGGGAATCAACCTTCCAGTCTTCTGGAGGGTAACATAAGGTTTCCCTTTACTGGAAGGTCAAGGGGGTGGGCCGGCCGTTCCCACGGTTGCGGTTCCGAGCCAGACCGCGTATGCCAGACGGGTCCTCCTCCCCGTGCCGCATTGGGGCCCTCCATGCCGACCCTGCCCATCGACCGCGCCCAGCCGCTCCATTACACCGACCACGGCGCCGGACGGCCCATCGTGCTGGTCCACGGCTGGGCCGCCCACGGGGGCTACTTCAACGTGCTGGTGCCCCACCTGGAGGACCGCTTCCGGGTGGTGCTGCCCGACATGCGCGGCCACGGCCGCTCGCGCATGAACGGCGAGCGCCCCACCCTGGCCGACATGGGCGACGACCTTTACGCCCTGCTGGGCACCCTGGGCCGCGACGACGCGGTGGTGGTGGGCTGGTCCATGGGCACCCTGGTGATGTTCGACTGCCTGCGCCGCCATGGCGCCGGGCGCATGGGCGGCATCGTCATCGAGGACATGACGGCCTGCATCCTCAACGGTCCCGACTGGCACCTGGGGGTGCGCAACAACTTTTCCCACGCCGACAGCGACCGGATCATGGCCACCATGCGCCTGAACTGGGCGTCCTACGCCGCCGCCATCGCGCCGCGCCTGTATGGCCGGTCGACCCCGCCGCCGCCGGACCTGGCCACCTGGACCGTCAACGAGCTGATGGACAACGAGCCCGAGCCCCTGGCCGCCATCTGGGCCACCCTGGTGGACCAGGACTACCGCGACCTGCTGCCCACCCTGGACCTGCCGGCCCTGATCATCCACGGCGGCGACAGCCACGTGTACCCGGTGGAAACGGGCATGGCCATGGCGGCCATGATCCCCGGTGCCCACCGCATCTGCTATGACGCCGCCGGCCACAGCCCCCACCTGGAGGAGCCGGAACGGTTCGCCGCCGACCTGGCGGCCTTCGCATCCCGTTGACGCCGCGCGGCCTCGGGGCCTTGACGCTGCCAGGGTCGCCCGGCATGCTGGCGCCGCCGTTTCGCGGCCCCCTTTCCCGTGGTTTCCGGGCGCCCATGCCATGTTCCTGTTGATCGACAACTACGACAGCTTCACCTACAACCTGCTCCACTTCCTGGGCGAGCTGGGCGCCGAGCTGGACGTGCGCCGCAACGACGCCCTGACCGTGGACCAGGCCGTGGCCCTGAAACCCCAGGGCATCGTCCTGTCGCCGGGGCCCTGCGACCCGCCCAAGGCCGGCATCTGCATGCCCCTGGTGGAAGCGGCGGTGGAACACGGCATTCCCCTGTTCGGCGTGTGCCTGGGCCACCAGAGCATCGGCCAGGCCCTGGGCGGCACCGTGTGCCGCTCGCCGGTACCCATGCACGGCAAGGTCAGCCGGGTGTCCCACGACGGCACCGGCGTGTTCGCCGGCATCCCCTCGCCCTTCACGGCCACGCGCTACCACTCGCTGATGGTGGCCCGCCAGGACCTGCCCGCCGACCTGGTGGCCAACGCCGAGACCGAGGACGGGGTGATCCAGGGCCTGCGCCACGTCAGCAAGCCCATCCACGGCGTGCAGTTCCACCCGGAAAGCATCGCCTCGGAACACGGCCACCACCTGCTGGCCAACTTCCTGTCGCTGGCCACGGGCCGGCCCGTCGACCACAAGGGAAAGGCCGCGGCATGACCGGTACCCTGCGCACCATGAAGGAACTGCTGGGCAAGGTGGCCACCGGCGCCGCCCTGACCGAGGACGAGGCCACGGACGCCTTCGACATCATCATGTCGGGCAACGCCACGCCGGCCCAGATCGGCGCCTTCCTGATGGCCCTTCGGGTGCGCGGCGAAACGGTGGACGAGATCACCGGCGCCGTGCGCGCCATGCGGGCCAAGGCGCTCCACATCGACGCCCCGGCCGGCGCCATGGACATCGTCGGCACCGGCGGCGACGGCTCGGGCACCTTCAACATCTCCACCGGCGCGGCCATCGTGGTGGCCGCCTGCGGGGTGACGGTGGCCAAGCACGGCAACCGCAACCTGTCGTCCAAGTCCGGCGCCGCCGACGCCCTGACGGCCCTGGGCGTGAACATCGACGTGGACATGGAATACGTCCGCCGGGCCATCTGGGAGGCCCGCATCGGCTTCCTGATGGCGCCGCGCCACCACAGCGCCATGCGCCACGTGGCCGGTCCCCGGGTGGAGCTGGGCACGCGCACGGTGTTCAACATCCTGGGCCCGCTGTCCAACCCGGCCGGGGTGACACGCCAGTTTTCGGGCGCCTTCTCGCGCGACTGGATCGAGCCCATGGCCCTGGTGCTGGGCCGCCTGGGCAGCGAGAAGGCCTGGGTGGTGCACGGCAGCGACGGCCTGGACGAGCTGACGACCACCGGCCCGTCCTTCGTCGCCGCCCTGGAGAACGGCAAGGTCACCACCTTCCAGGTGTCGCCCGAGGAGGCCGGCATCCCCCTGGCCCAGCCCGCCGACCTGAAGGGCGGCGACCCGGAAACCAACGCCCAGGCCATCCACGACCTGCTGGACGGCGCGCCGGGGGCCTATCGCGACATCGTGCTGTTCAACGCCGCCGCCGCCCTGCTGGTGGCCGACCGGGTGACCAGCCTGAAGGACGGCGTGGCCCTGGCCGCCGCCGCCGTGGACGACGGGCGCGGCCGGGCGACCCTGGAGCAGCTCATCGAGATCACCAATCCGCCGGAGCCGGAACCGGAGGACGAGGAGGATCTGGACGACGACGCCCAGGGCGCGGAAGACGCCGCATGA
>JAGREA010000193.1 GCA_020446745.1 Rhodobacterales bacterium
TCCGACGACCACACGACCAGGGTGCCGGCGCCCAGGCGCCGGGCCAGGTCCAGCTTGGCGTCCAGGCGGGCGAAGGCGCGGTCGCGGTTGGCGCCGGTGCGGCCCTCGAAATCGCGGAAGGGATACAGGCTGTTGATGGTCAGGCCCAGGTCGGCGGCCAGGGCCACCAGGTCCTCGGGCGTGCCGTCGAAGCCGATCACGTCGCGCTCGAACAGGTCCACGCCCTTGAAGCCGCAGTCGGCGATGATCTTCAGCTTGTCGGGCAGGATGCCGGGAACGGAAATCGACGCGACACTCAGATCCACCATTTGAACACCACCTGGATTTCCCTACCCTGTCCGATCAACGCCCACGGCCCGCAAGGGGCAGCTTAGGCCCCGGCCCGGAACCCGGCAAGGCCCTAGAATTCCAACGAAATCGGTTCGCCCCGTGGTACCCATGGGGGGAAGGTTCCACAGCAAAGGACCGGCGCCCATGCTGGCCATCCTGAACGTCATCGGCCCCGTGTTCCTGCTGGTGGGTGCCGGCTACCTGAGCGTCCGCTGGCGCTGGTTCCCGGCCGCCGGCATCGACGGCGTGGTCAGCTTCGTCAACAACTTCGCCACGCCCTGCCTGCTGTTCCAGGCCATGCTGAACATCGAGTTCACCAAGGTGTTCGACCCCGGCCTGCTGGGGGCCTTCTACCTGGGCGCCTTCGTCACCTTCGCCGCCGTCCTGTCCACCGCCCGCTGGGGCCTGAAGCTGCGCCCCGGCGACGCCGTGGTGGTGGGCTTCGGCGCCTTCTTCACCAACACGGTGCTGCTGGGCCTGCCGATCATCCACCGGGCCTTCGGCGACGAGGCCCTGCCCTCCATCTACGCCATCATCGGCGTCCATTCGCCGCTGCTGATGACCACCGGCATGGTGACCATGGAACTGGCCCGGCGCGACGGCGCCCCCCTGGGCCGGGCCCTGGGCCAGGCGGCGCGGCGCATCGCCCGCAACCCGCTGCTGATGGGCATCGGCCTGGGGATGGCCGTGAACCTGTCGGGCCTCACCGTGCCCGCCGTGGTGGACGACGCCACCCGCATGATGGCCCAGGCGGTGCTGCCGGCCGCCCTGTTCGGCCTGGGCGGGGCCCTGAACCAGTACCAGCTGCGCGACAGCTGGGGCGGCGCCGTGGCGGCGGCCACGGGCAAGCTGCTGGTGCTGCCCGTCATCGTGCTGGGGGCCGCCCTGGCCCTGCGGGTGCCGTGGGAGCTGGCCCGGGTGGCGGTGCTGATGGCGGCCATGCCGTCGGGTCTGAACGTCTATGTCTTCGCCACCTATTTCAAGCGGTCCACGGACGTGGCGGCCAACACCATCCTGCTGTCCACCGTGGCCGGCGTGGGCACCATTTCGGCCTGGCTGTGGATCCTGGACCGGCTGGGGCCCGCCTGGGGCCCGTTCTGAGGGGCACCCGTCAGGTCGTCTCGCCGCCCAGCACCCGGCGGCGGATCACCGGCCACAGGGGCGATTGGTTGACCAGGATCAGCAGCACCACGGCCAGCAGCACCAGCGACAGGGGGCTGGACACCATGTTGACGAAGAACGCCGACAGGCTTTCCCCCTCGGAAATGATGGCCCGGCGCCAGTTCTCGTCGATCAGGCGGGCCAGGATCACGCCCAGGATCACCGGCCCTACCTGGTAGCCGTAGGTCTTCATGAAATAGCCCAGCAGGCCGAAGCCCAGCATCCAGTAGACGTCGGTGATGGCGTTGTTGACCGCATAGGCGCCGACCACGCTGAGCAGCAGGATCAGCGGGATCAGGATGGCCCGCGGGCATTCGACGATCTTGGTGAACACCTTGATTCCGGTCAGGCCGAACACCAGCATCAGGATGTTGGCCAGCATCAGGTTGCCGACCATGAACCAGAACATGTGGGGCCGGTCGATCATCAGCATGGGCCCGGGGTTGAGCCCGTGGATGTACAGCGCGCCGATGATGATGGCCGTCACCGCGTCGCCGGGGATGCCCAGGGTCAGCATGGGAATGAAGGCCCCGCCCACGGCGGCGTTGTTGGCCGTTTCCGGGGCCACCAGGCCTTCCTTGGCGCCTTCGCCGAAGGGCACCTCGGGGTCGCGGGTCACCCGCTTGGCGTGGTCGTAGGCCAGCAGGGCGGCGATGTCGCCGCCGGTGCCCGGCAGGGCGCCGATGATCACGCCGATGCCCGACGTCTGCAGCGACAGGGGCAGGTACTTGCGGATCATGGCCCACGAGGGGGCGATCTTGCCCACCTTCTGCTTCACCGCCTCCTTGCCGATGTGGTGCAGCTGCACCAGGGCCTCGGACACGCCGAACAGGCCGATCATCACGGCGATGAAGGAAATGCCGTTCCACAGTTCGGTGACGCCGAAGGTGAACCGTTCCTCGGCCGTCAGGGGGTCCAGGCCCACGGTGCCGATCAGCATGCCGAAGGCGCCGGCCCACACCCCCTTGGCCAGGCTTTCGCCCGACAGCGAGCCCACCAGCAGGATGCCCAGGATGGCCAGCAGCATGTAGTCGCGGGGCTGGAACGTCAGGGCGAATTCCGATACCACCGGCGCCGCCACGGCCAGCACCAGGATGCCCAGGAAGCCGCCGATGGCCGACATGGTGGTGGACAGGCCGATGGCCTGCCCGGCCTCGCCCTTCAGGGCCAGGGGATAGCCGTCCAGGGCCGTGGCGATGGCCGAAGGCGCGCCGGGGATGTTCAGCAGGATGGCCGTGCGCGAACCGCCGTAGACGCCACCCATGTAGATGCCCACCATCAGGCACAGGGCCTCGTTGACGTCCCACGAGAAGGTGAACGAGATGAGGATCGACACCGCCATGGTCACCGACAGGCCGGGAATGGCGCCCACGTAGATGCCGGACATGGTGCCGGCGGCCACCAGCAGCAGCAGCTTGGGGTCGGTCCAGGCGATGGCGAAGTATTGCAGGGCCTCCATCATCGACCGGCCCCTCCGCTGAACAGGTGCTCGATCCAGGCCATGATCTCGCGTTCGGGCACGATGCCTTCGGGCAGCACCACGGTAAAGATCAGCCGGAAGACGGCATAGACGGCGGCCAGCGACAGCAGGGCGACGATGAAGCTGAACCGCGCCGAGCCCCGGTGCAGGTAGTGGATGGCGGCCAGCAGGAACAGGAACGACGAGGGCAGGAAGCCCAGCCCGTCCAGCAGTGCCGAATAGACCAGGATGAAGGCGATGAAGGCCAGTACCACCGGCGGCGAGACGCTGCGCCAGAAGGCCCGTGCCGCGGCCCCGAAACCGCCTTCGGCCAGGGTCGGCAGGCGCCGGTTCTTCAGCACGATGATCAGCGATGCGACCACCATGATGGCCGACGCGGCCATGGGGAAGGCGCCGGGCGAACTGAGGGCCGAAAAGCCGGCGATCTCGTAGGACTGCCAGGCGAACCCTAGGGACAGCACCAGGGCCAGAATGCCGAACGTCCCCTCCCCCGGGCGCTTCTTCCGCGGAGTCTGCATGGAATCCTCCCTCGAGCTCCGGCGGCGGTGTCGCGCCGGGGTCGGTGCCGACGGTCCGTCCCGGCGTTGCGCCGGGACGGACAATTTTCCGTCAGCTTACCGCTACGGACGCGGAATGCCGAACTCTTCGGGGGATTTCTTGGCCGCGCCGGCGTCCCAGACGATCCAGGACGTGACCGACTGCCACTTCTTCAGGAAGGTTTCGGCCTCGGCGCCCGAGATGTTCATGATCTTGAACCCGCGGCCGTCCATCAGCGCCTTGAATTCCGGCTGCTTCACGCCCTCGGCATAGGCGGCCTGCAGCTTGGACACGGCGATGTCGGGGGTGCCCTTCTTGACGAACACGCCGAAGAACGGACCCCAGGGCAGGTACTTGCCATAGGCCGGGAAGTCCTGGGTGATGGGGGCGACGCCCGGCAGGGCGGCGTTTTCCGTCACGTCGATCAGGGCCAGGACCTTCATGCGGCCGGCCCGCACGTGTTCGATGGCGGCGCCCAGCACGGCCGGCATCACGTCGATGGCGCCGCCCTGCAGGGCGGTCAGGGCCGGGCCGTCACCGTCGTAGGGGACCGAGATGACGGGCAGCTTCACCTGGCTGGACAGCATGGCCTTGATCACCGACGGCAGGCCGCCGGGGCCGGTGGAGCCGATCTTCACCTTGTTGGGGTTGGCGTTGGCGTAGTCCACGAATTCCTTGAAGGTGTTGAAGGGGGCCTCGTTGCGGGCCACCAGCAGGGGCACGCCGCGGGCCAGGATGTTGATGGGGGTGAATTCGGAATAGTCGAAATCACCCAGGCCCATGACCTTGTAGAGCTGCGGGTTTTCGGCGCCCATCA
>JAGREA010000194.1 GCA_020446745.1 Rhodobacterales bacterium
AGCCGGAACCCCGGGCCGAGCCCGAACCACGACCGGAACCCGAGCCGCGACCGGAACCCCAGCCGGAACCCCAGGCGGAACCACAGCCTGAACCGGAACCCCGTCCCGAACCCCAACCGGAAAAGCCGGCCAAGGAACCGCCCGACAAGCCTGACGAAAAGCCCGGCGAAAAGCCCGGCGAGAAGCCGGATGAAAAGCCGGACGCAAAACCCGACAAGAAACCGGATGAAAAGCCCGGCTTCTTCTCGCGCCTGTTCCAGCGGGTGGGCGACGGCCTGGGCAGCATGGTGGACGAGGCCGCCCAGTCGGCCCGCGACGTCTACCGCGACCCGTCCATCCTGTGGGACACGGGCAAGAACATCGCCAACGAGCTGCTGCAGACGGGCAAGGACATCAACGACCTGCAATCGGGCAAGTGGGCCGCAGAGCTGGGCCAGAAAGTGGGCGAGGCCGTCCGCAACGACCCCAGCCTGGTGGAGCGCACGGCCCGCGACATGGCCAATACCCTGGCCGACGGCGCCCGCGATGCCGCCACCATCGTCAAGGACGTGGGCGACACGGTGGTCCTGCTGCAAACCGGCATCTATGCCGGCGATCCGACCCGCAGCCGCGACGTGCTGCTGGACACCCTGGGCGGCATCAAGGACGACCTGGTGGCCGGCGGCCGCTGGGTCAAGAACACCCTCAGCGACCCGGACAAGGTGATCGACGGCATGAAGAACCTGTCCGGGGTGCAGAACTTCGAAAATTCCCTGGACCCCAACCGCTCCCTGCCCAACCGCATCGGCCAGGTGGGGCTGGGCGTGCTGGGCCTGCACGGCACCATCACCGGGGCCGAGGCCGCCGCCCAGGGCCTGAAGAACGGGGCCTCGACGCTGATCCAGAAGGGCGGCAACCTGCTGGACGACCTGGGCGGCGCGGCCGTGCGCTCGGCCGACGAGGTGGGCGGCGCCGCCCTGGGCTCGGCCGACGAGGTGGGCGGGGCGGCCCTGGGTGCCGCCGACGACGCCAGTGGGGCGGCCCTGGGCGCGGCCGACGATGCGGGCGGGGCCGCCCAGGCCGGCACCATCCCCGGCAGGAACATGGACGACATCGCCCCCGACAAGCTGAGCCGCCTGACCAAGGACGAACTGCAGGCGGTGAAGCAGCAGGACTACGGCGAATACCTGCGCCAGCGCCAGCAGGCGTCGGATGCCACCCGCACCGGTCTGGGCGCCGCCGACGAGACCGCCAACCTGGCCGACGAGACGGCCGACGGCCTGCAACGGGTGAAGCACGAATTCCACGGCGACGGCACCCTGCCGCCGGGCAGCAGCGACGATTTCGTCAACGCCCAGGGCGTGACGCCCGATACCAGCGGCTATACCGAGGCCAGCGAGAAGCACCTGCAGGCCCTGGCCGACAAGTACGGGGTGCAGATCCACGCCCGCCCCACCAACGCGGCGGCCCGCGACCTGATCGAAAGCGGCCAGGCCCTGCCCAAGCCGCAACTGCTGAAGAACAAGACCATCGGCGAGTTGGACACCTTCCTGGGCGCCTCGGCCGACGACGTGGGCAAGGTGGGCCACTTCCAGCCCACCCTGCCGCCTCAAAACACGGTGCCGGCCGACAAGTGGGACGACGTGGTGTCCCGGTTCAACCAGCGGGCCCAGGAATTCAAGGACCAGGGCAAGTGGCTGGCCAAGCACGCCGACGAGGTGAAGGTGGAAGGCGGCCTGATCGTCGACCGGGCCACCGGCAAGCCCTTCACCGGCGACGTGGACCTGTTCGACATCCGCGGCATGCGCGGCGAGACCCTGCCCCAGGCGGTGACCGAGCAGATCAACCGCGAGGCCATCAACGGCATGTCCGGGGTGACGGAGAAGGTGACCGGCCAGTCGGTCATCGGCCCGGCCAACGTGCGCCACGGGCGCCATGCGGCCTGGGACTATTCCGACCTGCCCCGTGCCGCCCAGGAAGGGGGCGGCCAATCCAAGTTCGACATCGCCCACGCCATCGACAGCAAGATCCGCGGCAGCCACATGGCCAACGCCGACGACGCCGAAGCCCTGGTGACCTACAGCGGCACCCTGCGGCCCCAGCCCGGCGGCACCCCCACCCCCACGGCCAGCTGGTGGCAGGGCGGCACCGACAACCCGCTGATCCGCCACGGCATGGAACTGCCGCCCGACCCCACCTGATTGGAGACCCCGCCACCCCATGACCCAAACCGCCAACCGCTCCCCCTGGACCGCCAACCGCCGCGCCCCCCTGCTGGCCGAATGGGCCGAGGCGGCCCGGGCCTTCGAGGCCCTGCAGTTCGGCCTGGAACGGGTGCCCGAGGAGGCGCGGGCGGCGGCGCGGCACGACCTGGACGCCGCCCGCGACCGCCTGGCGGCGGCCCAGGACGCCTATGCCGACGCCCTGCCCCGGGTGCCCCTGTCGCGCTGCCCCTTCAGCGGCGCACCCGTGTTCCTGGCCATCGACACCCTGGGCCTGGACGGCCCCTGGTGGGACGCCCGCAACCCG
>JAGREA010000195.1 GCA_020446745.1 Rhodobacterales bacterium
CAAGGCCTATGCCGAGACGGGGGCCGAACTGGCCATCATCTGTTCGTCCGACACGGTGTACGAGGACCTGGCCGAGGACGTGGCCAGGGCCCTGAAGGCCGCCGGGGCGAAACGGGTGTTCCTGGCCGGCCGCCCGGCCGCCGAGGCCGAGGCCAAGTACCGCGCCGCCGGCGTGGACGCCTTCATCTTCCTGGGCTGTGACGCGCGGACGACCCTGCGCGGGGCCCTTGCCGACCTGGGAGTGATCGACCGATGAGCACCATCCCCGATTTCACGACCGTGCCCCTGGCCGCCGACGACGCCAAGGGCGATGCCGCCCAGTGGGCGTCCCGCTTCGCCGCCGAAACGGGTGCCGACCCGGCCGGCCTGGCCTGGCACACGCCGGAAGGCATCGACGTGAAGGCCCTGTACACGGCCGCCGACCTGGCCGGCCTGGACCATCTGGAGACCTTCCCGGGCCTGCCGCCGTTCCTGCGCGGGCCCTATCCCACCATGTACGTGCAGCGGCCCTGGACCGTGCGCCAGTACGCCGGCTTCTCGACGGCCAAGGACTCCAACGCCTTCTATCGCCGCAACCTGGCGGCCGGGCAGAAGGGCCTGTCGGTGGCCTTCGACCTGGCCACCCACCGGGGGTATGACTCGGATCATCCCCGGGTGGCCGGCGACGTGGGCATGGCCGGCGTGTCCATCGATTCCATCATGGACATGCGCACCCTGTTCGACCGCATCCCGCTGGACAAGATGAGCGTGTCGATGACCATGAACGGCGCCGTGCTGCCCATCATGGCGCTGTACATCGTGGCGGCGGAAGAGCAGGGGGTGAAGCCCGAACTGCTGGCCGGGACCATCCAGAACGACATCCTGAAGGAGTTCATGGTCCGCAACACCTACATCTACCCGCCGGCGCCCTCCATGCGGATCATTTCCGACATCTTCGGCTACACGGCGTCCAACATGCCGAAGTTCAACTCCATCTCCATCTCCGGCTATCACATGCAGGAAGCCGGGGCGACGGCGGACCTGGAGCTGGCCTACACCCTGGCCGACGGGGCCGAATACGCCCGCGCCGGCGTGGCCGCCGGGCTGGGCATCGACAAGTTCGCGCCGCGCCTGTCGTTCTTCTGGGCCATCGGCATGAACTTCTTCATGGAAGTGGCCAAGATGCGCGCCGCGCGCATGCTGTGGGCCAAGCTGATCAAGCCCTTCGATCCGCAGAACGCCAAGTCCCTGTCGCTGCGCACCCACAGCCAGACCTCGGGCTGGAGCCTGACGGCCCAGGACGTCTACAACAACGTCATCCGCACCTGTGTCGAGGCCATGGCCGCCACCCAGGGCCACACCCAGTCGCTGCACACCAACGCGCTGGACGAGGCCCTGGCCCTGCCGACGGACTTCTCGGCCCGCATCGCGCGGAACACCCAGCTGTTCCTGCAGCAGGAAAGCGGCACCACCAAGGTCATCGACCCCTGGGGCGGCAGCTACTACGTGGAACGGCTGACCCGCGACCTGGCGGAAAAGGCCTGGGCCCACATCCAGGAAGTGGAAAGCATGGGCGGCATGGCCAAGGCCATCGAGGCCGGCATCCCCAAGATGCGCATCGAGGAGGCCGCGGCCCGCACCCAGGCGCGCATCGATTCCGGCCGCCAGTCGGTGATCGGCGTCAACCGCTTCCGCCTGGACCGGGAAGAGGCCATCGACGTGCTGAAGGTGGACAACAGCCAGGTGCGCCACGACCAGATCGCCCAGCTGGAACAGCTGCGCGCCGAGCGCGACGCCACGGCCGCCGAGCAGGCCCTGCACGCCCTGACCACCTGCGCCGACACGGGCGGGGGCAACCTGCTGGACCTGGCCGTGCAGGCGGCGCGGCGGAAGTGCACGGTGGGCGAGATCTCGTCCGCCCTGGAAAAGGTCTGGGGCCGCCACCAGGCGGAAATCCGCACCATCACCGGCGTCTACCGCGCCGAAGTCGGAAAGGATGCCCGCACCGTGAACAGCGTCGCCCAGATGATCGACCAGTTCGAGGCCCACGAAGGCCGCCGTCCCCGCATCCTGATCGCCAAGGTGGGCCAGGACGGCCACGACCGGGGCCAGAAGGTGATCGCCACGGCCTTCGCCGACCTGGGCTTTGACGTGGACGTGGGCCCGCTGTTCGCCACGCCCGACGAAGCCGCCCGCCAGGCGGTGGAAAACGACGTGCACATCATCGGCGTGTCGTCCCTGGCCGCCGGCCACCTGACCCTGGTGCCCGCCGTGAAGGCGGCGCTGGAGGAGCAGGGCCGCGAGGACATCCTGATCGTCGTCGGCGGCGTGGTGCCGCCCCAGGACTATGACGCCCTCTACGCCGCCGGGGCCAAGGCCATCTTCCCGCCTGGCACGGTGATCAGCGAGGCGGCCAAGGACCTGATGGTCAAGCTGAACGAGGTCCTGGGCTATTCGCCCCAGGCGGCGGAATAAGAAAAAGACCAAGTGAAAGGCCCCCGCGGGCATGACTGAAGCGAAGACCCAGGTTGCGGGCCGGCCGAGCGGGCCGGCCCGTCGCCATCTTTCCGTGGACGACTACGTGGACGGCGTGCGCGCCGGCAACCGGGCCATCCTGGCCCGGGCCATCACCCTGGTGGAAAGCCGCAACCCCGAACACCAGGCCCAGGCCCAGGAAATCCTGCTGCGTCTGCTGTCCCACACGGGCGGCGCCCACCGGGTGGGCATCAGCGGCGTGCCCGGGGTGGGCAAAAGCACCTTCATCGAAACCATGGGCACCAATCTGGTGGACCGGGGCAGCAAGGTGGCCGTGCTGGCCGTGGACCCCTCGTCCAGCCGCTCGGGCGGTTCCATCCTGGGCGACAAGACCCGCATGGCCAACCTGGCGGCCCATCCCAACGCCTTCATCCGCCCGTCGCCCTCGGCCGGCACCCTGGGCGGGGTGACCCGCACCACCCGCGAAACCATGCTGGTGTGCGAGGCCGCGGGCTTCGACGTGGTGCTGGTGGAAACCGTGGGCACGGGGCAGTCGGAAACCATGGTCGCCGACATGGTGGACTTCTTCCTGGTGTTGATGCTGCCCGGCGCCGGCGACGAGCTGCAGGGCATCAAGAAGGGCATCCTGGAAATCGCCGACATGATCGCCGTCAACAAGGCGGAAGGCGACAACAAGGTGAAGGCCCGCCTGGCCAAGCGGCAGTACGAATCGGCCCTGCACATCATGACCCCCGCCAGCCCCAACTGGACGCCGCCGGTGGTCACCTGCTCGGCCCTGGCCAACCAGGGCATCGACGAGCTGTGGGCCAAGGTGGAGGAGCACCGCCACACCCTGTGGGAAACCGGCGAACTGGCCGACCGGCGCCGCGCCCAGCAGGTGCGCTGGATGTGGTCCATGCTGGAAGACCGCCTGATGGCCGCCCTGCGCACCCACCCCGAGGTCCGGCGCGACCTGCCGGGGGTGGAGGCCGCCGTGTCCGACGGCCGCCTGACGGCCGTGCTGGCGGCCGAACGCCTGCTGCGCGCCTTCGGCATCTGACGCTCGCTGGCCGGAAAAGAAGAGGCCCCGGTTTCGAGGGGGGAGTGAAACCGGGGCCCAGGGCAAGGGGGGTATGGGAGAGCCCGTCCAGGGAGAGAGGAGAGGGGAGGTTGCCGGGCTCTGCTAACCAGGAATGTAGCCCGCCCGGCAGCCGGTGAAAGTGATCGGCTTCACATTTCCACGGTGATCACGCATTGGTGAACAGCCGCCGTTCCGGAAGTGGAACGTGTGGCGTTCCGGTGTGGGATTCGGCCCGCTTCACGCCCCCCAAATGACCGCTTCCGAGGCCCTATGTTGCAATGCAAAAAGACGTTGCGCGGGGGTCCGGAAGGGGTTATGCCGAAGGTCGAATTGGCGCTCACAGCCCCCCGAAAAGGCGGCCTGTCCATGACCTTACCCCTTGAAATCGAACGTAAATTCCTGGTTCTGTCCGAGGAATGGCGCGACGGCGGCACCCCCATGCCCATTCACCAGGCCTATTTCATGTCCGACGACGGCGTGGCCGTCCGCGTGCGCACGGTGGGCGAGGTGGGCTACCTGACCGTGAAGGCCAAGAAGAAGAAGGCCAGCCAGTTCGAATTCGAATACCGCATCCCCACGGACCACGCGGAATTCCTGATCCACACGGTGTGCAAGCGCACGCCCATCATCAAGCACCGCTACCGGGTGCGCTATGCCGGGCTGGACTGGGACGTGGACGTGTTCGAGGGCGAGAACGCCGGTCTGGTGATGGCCGAGGTGGAACTGGTGCACGAGGACCAGCCGGTGGTGCTGCCGCCCTGGGTGGGTGCCGAGGTGACCGACGAAAAGCGGTTCCGCAATTCCCAGCTTTACAAGAAGCCCGTGTCGGCCTGGAAGGAAGACCTGCCGCCCCCGATGGCGGCCGCCCTGCGCCCCGTGGCTTAATTCCCGGGTTCTGATCCCCGAATCTCCCGCCCGGCTTCAGTCCAGGCCCGAACCGCCGCCGGGCAGGTCCAGGGCCTCGCCCAGGGCGTGCCAGCCGGCGGCCCGGGCGGCATCGTCGCTGCAGAAGGTGGTCGCCGCTTCCACGGCGTCGTAGCCGGGCATCAGGGGGCTGGCGTAGCGCCGCACCCCGTCGGCGTCGGTCACGCCCTTGAAGGCGCAATCCGTGCGCCGGGCATTGCGGATGCGCCACAGGTCGGGAAAATCGAACTGGCTGCCCCACATGCCCAGCGAGGCCCGGCGGGCCTGGCTTTCGGCGAAATGGAAGTGCTGGGGCGCCTCGGGCAGGGCCACCGCGTGGCCCTGCTGGATCATGGTCAGGGACAGGTCCTCGTTCTTCAGCCAGCAACTGCGCACGGGGCTGCCGCTGCGCGCCCCGGCGGGCACGCAGTCGATGTCCAGGTTGTGGTTCAGGGCGATCTGCTTGGACAGGGCATAGGCCGAACTTTGGCCGCAGGACCAGTCATTGTCGTGGTGGCGGCAGGTCTGGTCCCATTCCGGGGCGTCGATGCCGGCCAGCTGCACCACGTGGCGGTCCACCAGCAGGGTGTCGCCGTCGATGACCAGGACGGTGGGGTGGTTGGCCTGGGCCGGGACGTGCAGGGCGGCGGCCGCCCACAGGCCGCCCAGGGCCAGTACCATGATCACGAAGAACGCGCGCATCCTCATCCCTTCCGAACCGGGGGGCCGGCCGGTCGCCCGGCGGGGGCGGTCCGCCGGCGGCGGTCATGCGGTGGGCGCAGTATATACGGGATTGTGGCGACGGTATGGCCCATTTCGTGACAGCCGGTTGCACCGGAACGCACACCCGGAAAGGCCGGCGGCGCGCCCCGACCCTGACCAGGGGGGCGGGACGCGCCGCCGCAATCCAGCGCGGGGTTGGGCCGGCGCGGAGTCCTACAGCACGCAGCTCTTGGCGAAATCCGCGGCCTCGTTGGCCGACCAGTCGCCCTTGGGTTTTTCCTTCATCCGCTCGCACCACTCCTTGCTGCCCACTTCCGGCGAGCAGGCGGTGAGGCCCACGGCAACGGCGCCCACCAGGGCAACCAGACCGACCATTCTGATCAACGCGACAGGCATGATGTCCTTCTCCTCGTCATGTATGCACAGGGCATAGCATCCTTGCCCGGCACCGACAACGGCGCGATGGGCCGGCGGCCCAGCACCGGGCATTGGCAGGGCGTTGACCGGCCGGGGCGCCCGGGGTAGGGGTGGAGGCGGCACCCGGTGGACGGCAAGGAATGGGCGGAGTGGATTCTCGGCGAACGGCAACGGGGCGCGGCGTGCCGCGCCCGTCCCTGGTGGGTGGCTCCCTGGTGGAGTCCCTGCGCCGGCACCTGCTGGTGCTGGTGGCCGTGGTGCTGGGCCTGGGGGCCACGGCCGTGGCGGCCCTGGTGCTGGGGTTCGTGGACCTGTCGGGGTCGCCGTCGCGCCTGCCCGACCGCCATGACGGCCAGGCCTGGTACCTGCACCAGACCCCGCCGCCGCAACTGGTGGACCTGCCCGACAGCCCGCTGCTGCCTGACCCGCCCCACGACGGCGGCGCCCGGGCGGCCCCGGCGCCGGCCCGGGCGCCCCTGATGAGGCCCTACGAGGAAGCCCTGCCCACGGAAAGCTACGAGCCCATCCGCATCCCCATGCCGATCCCCGGGCGGGACGCGCCGGCCCGGAGCGCGCCACCAACTCCTCCGGCACCCACTCCCACACTCACGCCGCCGGTGGGGCCGCCGCGGTCGCTGCTGCCCGATGGCGCGGCGCCGCCGGGCCCCGAATCTCCGGCC
>JAGREA010000196.1 GCA_020446745.1 Rhodobacterales bacterium
CAAGAAGCGCATGCGCCAGTTCGGCAAGGTGGAAATCCCCCAAAGCGCCTTCATCGCGGCGCTGAAAATGGGCGACCAGTAGGGCGCGCCTCGCGGGTGGAGCCAACCCTTCGAGACGGCCCTTCGGGCCTCCTCAGGGTGAGGTTTTTCAATATGTTAGGCCTCATGCTGAGGAGCGCCATCGGCGCGTCTCGAAGCATTGGTGCCGTTTGGTCGGTACTACCGGAAAACCGCTACCCGGCCGAAAAATCCGCCTGGCGGGGGCGCCAGCTGGCCTTTTTCGCGTGGGCGGCCTGGTCCTGCCCCGGGGCGGCGGCGCCGAACACCTGGCGGCCGGCCTGGACGAACCGGGCCAGCAGGCGGCCCAGGCCGCCGCGCCGCTCCTGGCTGGACTGGTTGGGGTCCAGGGGCACGGTGTTCACGGCCACGTCCAGCGCCACCTCGGGCAGGTCCTTGTCCATGGAGGCGCGGATGCGGGCCGTCCAGTCCTCGGGCACGATGCCCTTCTGGTGGATCAGGCCGTAGCGGCCGGGGGCCAGCTTGGCCACGGAAATGCTGTCCACCCCCCAGGCCCGCAGCATGCCTTCCACGCCCTTCTCGAAGGTGTCCATCTGTTCGGCGTTGAAGGCGGCGGTCAGGGGCGCCTGGTCCATGTCGATCAGGGTCAGCTCGACCGCTTCCTCCATCTGCGCCGCCTGCATCACCCGTTCGTCGGCCAGGCTCAGGAAGTCGTCGGCCGACAGGCGGTCGGGCATCTCGAAGATGCCGCGGGCGACCATGGAGGCCGGCACCGGCGCGCTGGCCATGGCCAGGCCGAAATAGAACTTGCCCTTCAGGTCGGGGGAATAGAGGCCCGCCAGGCGGGCGTGGATGGCCGTGCCGTTGACCCGCTTCAGGCGGATCACCACCCGGTCCATGCGGTTGAAGCGGGTCAGGCGGTAGAAGGCCTCGTCCACCACGGCGATGTCGTCGGGCACCACCAGGTCGGAGATGCGGTCGCCGGCATCGTTCACGTCGCCGCCCAGCAGCTTGCGGGCGCCGCCCGCCACATAGCGGATGTTGCCGTCCAGGTCCGTTTCGATCAGCAGGTCATTGCCGGCGAAGGCAAAGGCGGTGAACCGTTCCTTCTGGCGGCGCAGGGGCACGATTTCCGCCTCGGCGGACAGTTCGCCCCCAGGATGTACCGTATCGACCATCGAGAGATCCTTGCCCCTTCTTGAACCGGACGGACGTTCTTGCCCTGGCGAGGGATGTGGTCTGCTTTGCGGGGATATTATCGGGACGGCTTCGCGGCAAAGTCAATAACAAAGCGAAACGAATTGCGCTGGTGCACACAACCCTGTTCACGCATAAATGGAACCGGGGCGCGGTGCCGGGAGGGCCGGGAAGCCCCTTGCACCGCCGCCCCGGTTCGCGTCCCGGCACGCGCGTGACCGGGAAAGGCAGCCTGTAAGGACTAGCGTCTGGGTTGCCCGCCGGGCGGGTGCCAGATCAGCGGGCGCCAGATCAGCGGGCGCCAGATCAGCGGGCGATGGCGTAGTCCCGAAGCACGTTGACCTCCAGTTCGGTCTGCTCCAGGTGGCACTCCATCACGTCGCGGCTGGAAATCATGCCGCACAGGGTGTCGCCGTCCACCACCGGCAGGTGGCGGATGTGGCGCTGGCTCATGAGCTGGCGGGCCCGCTTCACCGTATCCTCGGGGGTGCAGGTGACCACGTCGCGGGTCATCAGGTCCTGCACCCGCAGGGTCAGGACCTTCCCGCCCTTGCTGGCGAAGGCCCGCACGATGTCCCGTTCGGAGATCACGCCCACCAGCCTGCCGTTGCCGTCGCGCACCGGCAGGGCGCCGATGTTGTGGCTGGACATCAGGGTGGCGGCGGTCTCGACGGTGTCTTCCGGCCGATTGGTGACCAGGCTCCGGTCGCGGCGCTTCAGAATATCAAGGACGTTCATTGATCAATTCCCATCATGCCCCGGGCTTGTTGTTTTGCTATTCCGGGGAACATTACCATTTGTTCATGTAGACTATCGCGCGGCGCGACGCTCCACAACTGACCGGAGGGGTAGGGCGGCGCCTCACCTGAACGGGTGGGGGATCAGACGAACAAAAGGCTGCCGTCGGCCTCGGCATCGCGCAGGAAGGTGACCACGCCGCCGGGGGTGACGGGGATGTCCGGGCGCAGGGCGCCCGGGTCCATGTCCAGGGCCCGCAGGCCCATTTCGCACACCATGAAGGTCACGCCCAGGGCGGCGCAGGCCGTCAGCAGTTCCTCGAAGGTGGCCACCTGGCGGGCCGCGAAGCCGTCGTCCACCGTGCCGCCGTCGGGCCCGCCCTCGGCCGGCAGGGCGCGCCAGGCGGGGGGGCCGCCGTCCCGGGGCGCGGCCAGGGCGCGGGTGGCCTCCATGGTGAAGAACAGGGTCACCGGCTGGCCCACGGCGGCCCAGCCGCTGGCCAGCACCAGGGCGTAGTGGATCTTCTCGAAGGCCCCCGAGAACACGACGATGGACAGTTTGCCCAGGGGGGACAGCTTGCCCAGGGGAGTCTTCGGCGGGTCAGCCGGCATGGATCGACAGGTCCCGGATGGTCGGTTCGGTGCCGCACAGGGGGCAGGCCGGGTCCGCCTTCACGGCGATCTTGCGGAAGGTGGTGCCCAGGGCCTCGATGATCATCAGCGACCCCGACAGGCTGTCGCCGATGCCCATCAGCTCCTTCAGGATCTCGGTGGCCTGCAGCGACCCCACCAGGCCGCACAGGGCCCCCAGCACGCCCGCCTCGGCGCACGACGGGATCTGCCCCGGCGGCGGCGGCTCGCGGAACAGGCAGCGGTAGCAGGGGCCGTGGGTGCCGTCTTCCGCCACCCGGGCGGGGGCATAGGTGGCCACCTGGCCGTCAAACCGCAAAATGGCGCCCGACACCAGGGGCCGGCCGGCGAAATAGGCGGCGTCGTTGACCAGGAACCGGGTGGCGAAGTTGTCGCTGCCGTCGGCCACCAGGTCGTAGGCGCCGATCAGCTGGGCCGCGTTGGCGGCGGTCAGGCGTTCCCGGTGGGGCACCACGGTGACGTCGGGGTTGATGGCGGCCACGGCGGCCATGGCGCTGTCCACCTTGGCCCGGCCGATGTCGGCGGTGCCGTGCAGGATCTGGCGCTGCAGGTTGGACAGGTCCACCGTGTCGTCGTCCACCACGCCGATGGTGCCCACCCCGGCGGCGGCCAGGTACAGGATGACCGGCGAGCCCAGGCCCCCGGCGCCGACCACCAGCACCCGGGCGTTCAGCAGCTTTTCCTGCCCCAAGCCGCCCATTTCCTTCAGCAGGATGTGGCGGGCGTAGCGGCGGATCTGGTCCTCGGTGAAGTCCATGGGTCGCGATGTTCCAGGGGGGGGCGCCGGGCCGCCCTATTCCAGGCCCAGGCCGTCGAACAGGGGCGTCGACAGGTAGCGTTCGGCGAAGGACGGCAGGATGGCCAGGATGGTCTTGCCTTCCATGTCCGGGCGCTCGGCCAGTTCCAGGGCCGCGGCCAGGGCGGCGCCCGACGAAATGCCCACGGCCAGGCCTTCCAGCCGGGCCACGGCGCGGGACATGGTGAAGGCGGTCTCGTTGCCGATCTTCAGCACCTCGTCGATCATGTTCGGGTCCAGCACCCCGGGCACGAAGCCGGCGCCGATGCCCTGGATCTTGTGCGGCCCCGGCACGCCGCCCGACAGCACGGCGCTGTCCTCGGGCTCCACGGCGATCATCCGCAGGCCCGGGCGGCGGGGCTTCAGCACCTGGGCGATGCCGGTCAGGGTGCCGCCGGTGCCGACGCCGGAAATGATGGCGTCCACCTCGCCGCCGGTGTCGGCCCAGATCTCCTCGGCCGTGGTCTCGCGGTGGATGGCCGGGTTGGACAGATTGTTGAACTGCTGCAGCATCAGGGCGCCGTCGATCTGCCCGGTCAGCTCCTCGGCCCGCTGCACGGCGCCGGTCATGCCCTTGGCGGCCGGCGTCAGCTCGATTTCCGCCCCCAGCAGCACCAGCATCTTGCGCCGTTCCACCGACATGCTTTCGGGCATGGTCAGGATCAGGCGGTAGCCCTTGGCGGCGCACACGAAGGCCAGGGCGATGCCCGTGTTGCCCGACGTGGGCTCGACCAGGGTGGCGCCGGGCTTCAGGCGGCCCTCGGCCTCGGCGGCGGCGATCATGGCCAGGCCGATGCGGTCCTTGACCGAGGCCAGGGGGTTGAAGAACTCGCACTTGCCCAGGATCCGGGCCTTGCATCCCCGGTCCTCCTCCAGGCGCCGCAGGCGGATCACCGGCGTGGCGCCGACGGTGTCGAGGATGCTGTCGTAGACCCGGCCGCGGAAGGCGGCGGGGGTACCCTGGGCGGTGGAATCGGTCATGTCACTAAGGGCCTGCTGTCCGGTGGGGTGGGGGGGTGGCGGGTGTCAGATCGAAAAGTCCAGGTTGGTGCGGCCTTCGCTGACGATGCCGCTTTTGTTGGCGTCGTTGCACAGGTCGTCGACGGAAACGGATTCCAGGCGCTCCATGATCTCGTCCTGCAGCTCGCACCACAGGGGCCGCACCACCTTGATGCCCAGTTCCGATCCGCTGGTGTCCTGGATGGGGTCTTCCGAGGTTTCCATCTTGCGCACCACGCGCACGATGTCGGCGATGGAGATGCGGCGCCGTTCCCGGGCCAGGCGGTAGCCGCCCCGGGGGCCGCGCACGCCGATCAGGATGCCGTGGCGCACAAGCTGCTGCAGCGCCTGTTCCAGATAGCGCCGGGGAATGCCCTGGCGCCGGGTGATCTCGCGGCTTTGCACCGGTTCGCTGCCGGCATGGTAGGCGATGTCCAGGACCGCCTCGATGGCGAACAGCATTTTTTTCGAGAGCCGCAGCATGGCGTCATTCTCCTTTGGGGCCCGCATCCGGTTTTCCCGGGCCCGATTCCGTCTTGGCCAGGCCGGTGGACCCGAAACCGCCTTCCCCGCGGTCCGTGGTGTCCAGGCTGTCGACCTCTTCCCATATGGCCCGGCTGACCGGGGCCACAACCATCTGGGCGATGCGCATGCCGCGTTCGATGCGCGCCGTCGCCGCGCCCAGGTTGATCAGGATCACCCCCACCTCGCCGCGATAGTCGGCGTCGATGGTGCCGGGGCTGTTCAGCACCGTCAGGCCCTGTTTCGCCGCCAGGCCCGACCGCGGCCGCACCTGGGCCTCGAACCCGGCCGGCAGGGCGATGGCGATGCCCGACGGCACCAGGGCCCGGGCCCCGGGCGCCAGGTCCAGGGGCGACGCCACGGCGGCCATCAGGTCCATGCCCGCCGCCTGGGCCGATTCGTAGGCCGGCAGGGGCAGGTCGCGCCCATGGGGCAGGCGGGTGACGGAAACGGCGACTTGACCGCCGGGTCCCGTATTCATGGCGCCGGCTCCCGGGCGGGGGCCAGGCGATCGGCGATGGCCCGGGCCAGGCGTTCGGCCACGGCGTCCTTGCCCATGGTGGGCCAGGCCTCCACGCCGTCTCCGGTCACCAGGTGCACGGTGTTGGCGTCGCCGCCGAAGGTGCCCGTGGCCGGCGACACGTCGTTGGCGACGATCCAGTCGCAGCCCTTGCGGGCCCGCTTGGCGGTGGCGTTGGCCACCACGTCGTCCGTTTCGGCGGCGAAGCCCACCACCAGGCCGGGGCGGGCCGGGCCGGGGGCCGACAGGGTGGCCAGGATGTCGGGGTTTTC
>JAGREA010000197.1 GCA_020446745.1 Rhodobacterales bacterium
CGCCGGGCCGCGCCGTGGGCCAGGGCCCAGGCCCGCACGGCCCCCCGCGACAGGCCGCGCCACAGGGCCCGGGCATCGCGGCGGGTCAGGCCCGAAGCCCCCAGCAGGGCGGCCAGGCCCAGCAGGGCGGCCAGGGCGCCGTTGGCCTCGGCCGGCCAGCCGGGCAGCAGCGATTCGGTCAGGTTGGTCAGGTGGCCCAGCAGCACGGTGCCGGCGGCGCCGCCCAGGCGGCTGGCCAGGGGCCAGGCATCGGGCACCGGCAGGGCCGAAGCGGCGACGGACAGGGCCAGGCCGGCCACCAGGGCCAGCATGATGCGCACCCAGGGCCAGGCCGGCGGGCGCTTGCGCGCCACCTGCACCCCCCAGGCGGCCAGCAGCAGCGGCCCCAGGCCGGCCACCAGGCCCATGACCTGCAGGCCCAGGTCGGCCACCAGGGCGCCGGGCCGGCCCAGCCAGTTGGCCGGCGCCTGGTCCGTGGCGCCGTTCAGGGACGGATCGCCCGGGGCGTAGCCCAGCAGGGCGGCAGCCGCCAGGGCGGCCACGCCCAGCAGGACGAAACCCGTGCTTTCGGCCAGTCGCCGTTTGATGAAGGCGCTCCACCCCGCCGGCAGGATCGACGCCGTGCCGGCGCGCGCGCCACGCAGTGCCCGTGCCATGGCCCGAGTCTTACCGGGACCGGCTTACCAACTGCTTAACGGGCCTTGTTCAAGCGGGATGGGATCAGCGATCCAGGATGGCCACCAGGCGGGTCAGGGCATCTTCCATGGTCGCCAGGTCGTGGACCATGGCGACCCGGATGTAGGGCTGTCCCGGGTTGGCGCCGGACTGGTCGTCGCGCGCCAGGTAGGCGCCGGGCAGCACGCGCAGGCCGCCCCGGGTCCACAGGTCGCGGGCCGCCGTCTCGCCGTCGCCCACGTCCAGCCACAGGAAGAACCCTCCGGCCGGCCGGGCATGGCCGAACCGCCCCCCGACGATGCGGTCGGCCAGGTCGAACTTGGCCTGGTACAGGGCCCGGTTTTCGGCCACGTGGGTTTCGTCGCGCCACAGGGCGGCCGAGGCCGCCTGGAGGGGCAGCGGCAGGGACGCTCCGCCATAGGTGCGCAGGCGCCGGAACAGGGGCACCAGGGCCCCGTCGCCGGCCACGAAGCCGGACCGCAGGCCCGGCGCGCTGGACCGCTTGGACAGGGAATGGAACACCAGCACGTTGGCGAACGAGCCATCGTCCAGCACCTGGCAGGCCTGCAGGGCGCCGGCCGGCGGCTGGCCGTCGTGGATTTCCGAATAGCATTCGTCCACCGCCAGCACGAAGCCGTGGCGGCGGGCCAGGCCGATGGCCCGGGTCAGGTAGTCCAGGTCAGCCACCGCCCCCTGGGGGTTGGCCGGGCTGCACAGATACATGAGCGCCGTGCGGTCCAGGGTGGTGCGGTCGATGGCGTCCAGGTCCGGCAGGTAGCCGGAATCCCGGGTGGCGGGCAGGAACACCGGGTCGCCCCCGGCCATCACCGCGGCCCCGGAATAGACCTGGTAGAAGGGATTGGGCATCAGCACCGCCGGGGCCCGGCCGTGCTTGCGCCGGGGCACCACCGTCTGGGCGACCAGGAACAGGGCCTCGCGGCTGCCGGCCACGGGCAGGATGTTGCGGCCGATGTCCAGCCGCCCCTTGGGCAGGCCATAGCGCATGACCAGCCAGTCGGCGATGGCCTGGCGCAGGTCGTCGGTGCCCTGGATGGGCGGATAGCGGCCCCACAGGGACGGATCGGCGGACACGGCCTGGGCGATCAGCGCCGGCGGCGCGTGCTTGGGCTCGCCGATGGACAGCATCAGCGGCGCCCGTCCCTGGGGGGGCTGCAGGCCGTCCAACAGGGTCCGCAGGCGGTCGAACGGATAGTCCGTCAGGCGGTCCAGGTTCGGGTTCGGCATGGCCGGCGCGGGCCTCCTTACGCATGCGGGCAGGTTGCCCGGGGCCGGCGGAGTGTATCCGCCGACCCCCAGGCCCACAAGTAAGGGTTTATGCGGACCCGTCGAAAGCGACCGATCCTGGATGCCCGCCGCCGGCGTGCCGGTCCTAGCCCTTCAGGTCCTCTTCCGGGTAGGCGCTGATCTTGTGCAGGGCCAGGTCCGCGCCGCGGAATTCCTCCTCTTCCGACAGGCGGATGCCCATGGACGCCTTCAGCCCGCCGTAGACCGCGAACCCGGCCACCAGGGCGATGCCCACGCCGATCAGGCTGCCGACGATCTGCGACACCAGGCCCACGCCGCCCAGGCCGCCCAGGGCCGACTGGCCGAAGATGCCGCAGGCCACGCCGCCCCACAGGCCGCACATGCCGTGCAGGGGCCACACGCCCAGCACGTCGTCGATCTTCCACTTGGCCTGGCACTGGTTGAAGCCCCACACGAACAGGCCGCCGGCCACCACGCCGGTGACCAGCCCGCCCACCGGGTGCATGACGTCGGACCCGGCGCACACGGCCACCAGCCCGGCCAGGGCGCCGTTGTGCACGAAGCCCGGGTCGTTGCGTCCGGCCACCAGGGCGGCCAGGATGCCGCCCACCATGGCCATCAGGGAATTCATGGCCACCAGGCCGGTGATTCCGTTCAGGCTTTGGGCGCTCATCACGTTGAAGCCGAACCAGCCCACCGACAGGATCCACGACCCCAGGGCCAGGAACGGGATGTTGCTGGGCGGAATGCCCGCCATGGACCCGTCGCGGCGGTAGCGGCCCATGCGGGCGCCCAGCATGATCACCGCGCCCAGGGCGATCCAGCCGCCCACGGCATGGACCACGATGGAGCCGGCGAAATCGTGAAACGGGGCGCCGAAGGCGCCTTCCATCCAGTCCTGGAAGCCCAGGCGCGAGCCCCACACCATGCCCTCGAAGGCCGGATAGACCAGGGCCACCAGGATGGCCGTGGCCGCCAGCTGGGGCCAGAACTTGGCGCGTTCGGCGATGCCGCCGGAAATGATCGCCGGAATGGCCGCGGCGAAGGTCAGCAGGAAGAAGAACTTGACCAGGTCATAGCCGCTGGCGGCGAACCCTCCCGCGGTGGCGTCGGCGCCGCCGGTCAGCACGTCGGCGCCGCTCAGGAAGCCCACGCCGTAGGCCACCATGTAGCCGATGAAGAAATAGGCGATGGTCGACGTGGCGAAGTCGACGATGATCTTGATCAAGGCGTTGACCTGGTTCTTGCGCCGGACGGTGCCCACCTCCAGGAAGGCGAACCCGGCATGCATGGCCAGGACCATGATCGCGCCCATGAGCACGAAAAAGACGTCGGCGCCCTGAAGGGCGCCTGCTTGCGCAGCATCCATTGTCCTCTACTCCCCATATTTCTCCGCCGCAAACGCGACGGTCACGGCCTGGCCTTCTCAATTCCCGTGCCAAAACTGGGGTTATTGGGCAATGGGGTATTCAGCCCCTTGAATCCATGAAAAAATCCGGCGCCTGGGGAGGGCGCCGGATGAGGTCCGCGTGTCGAAGGATTGACCAACGATTGGGCAATACGCGGATTTGTGCTCTTTTTATAGGCACCCTTTAAGTGCCTGTGGATCGGAGGGCTGAGCCCTCCGATCCGCGGCGCCCGGGATCGGGCGGGGAGGAACAACGGTGGTCCGTGGCGCGTCGACCGATCAGATGGTCTGCGAGCCGCGGCCGAATTCCGGATAGGCTTCCATGCCCAGTTCGGTGCGGTCGGTGCCCAGGTGTTCTTCTTCCTCGCCGACCCGGATGCCGACGGTGTACTTCAGGATCAGCCAGACGATGGCGCTGGCGACGATCACGAAGGCGCCGATGGCGACCACGCCGGTGGCCTGGGCGACGAGGGAGCCGCTGCCGAAGATGCCGACGGCCAGGGTGCCCCAGATGCCGGCCACCAGGTGGACCGGGATGGCGCCGACCACGTCGTCGATCTTCAGCTTGTCGAGCAGCGGCACCGCGAACACCACCAGGGTGGCACCGATGGCGCCGACGATGATGGCCAGCAGGTGGTTCTGCAGGTCAGGCCCGGCGGTGATGGACACCAGACCGGCCAGGGCGCCGTTCAGGGCCATGGACAGGTCCATCTTCTTGTACAGAAGCTGGGTCAGGATCATGGCCGTGACCACGCCGGCCGCGGCGGCCAGGTTGGTGTTCACGTACACGATGGCCATGGCGGCGACGTCCAGGGCGCTGCCCAGGGCCAGCTGCGAACCGCCGTTGAAGCCGAACCAGCCGAACCACAGGATGAAGGCACCCAGGGTCGCCAGGGGCATGTTGGCGCCGGGCATGGGGTGCACGGAACCGTCGGCGCCGTACTTGCCCTTGCGGGCCCCCAGGATGATGGCGCCCGTCAGCGCGCACCAGCCGCCGACGCTGTGCACCAGGGTCGAACCGGCGAAGTCGGAGAAGCCCAGGGCGTCCAGCCAGCCGCCGCCCCAAACCCAGGAACCCTGGATCGGGTAGATGATGGCGGTCAGGATGACCACGAAGATCATGAACGGCCACACCTTGATGCGTTCGGCCAGGGTGCCGGACACCACCGAGGCGGCGGTGGCCACGAACACCATCTGGAAGAACCAGTCGGACATCACCGAATAGCCGTTGTCGGTGACGGCCTTGACCATCTCGGGCGTGGCGGTTTCGGCGTTGATCAGGGCCAGTTCGGCCGCCGACGGGTTGTACAGGAAGCTGATGGCGCCCATGAAGCCGCCCTCGGGCACGTCCGTGTACATCAGGCTGTAGCCGATGATGTAGTACATCAGGCCGGCGATGGCGTAGAGGGCGATGTTCTTCAGGCAGATGGCGGCGGTGTTCTTGGACCGCACCAGGCCCGATTCCAGCATGGCGAACCCGGCCGCCATGAACATGACCAGGAAGCCGTGGACCAGGAACGAGAAGGAGTTCAGGACGAACGCCGTCTCGGTTTCGACGGCGGCCGCGGCGGGATGCGCCGCCAGCAGCAGCGGGACGCCGAGCAGCGCCAGGGTGAGAACTTTAAGCGTGCGATTCATCGTAACGGTCTCCTCACAGCGCTTCGGTGTCGGTTTCGCCGGTGCGGATGCGCACGGCGCGTTCAAGATCGCAGACGAAGATCTTGCCATCACCGATCTTGCCGGTGTGGGCCGAGCGCTCGATGGCCTCGACGATGCTTTCCACCATGTCGTCATTGGCGGCAACTTCGATCTTCACCTTGGGCAGGAAGTTCACCATGTACTCCGCCCCGCGGTAGATCTCGGCCTGACCCTTTTGCCGGCCGAAACCTTTCACTTCGCTGACCGTCATGCCCTGAATGCCCAGCGGGGTCAGTGCCTCGCGGACGTCGTCGAGCTTGAACGGCTTCACGACTGCCATGATCAGTTTCATGCGTCCTGTTTCCTTCTTTTCCCGAAGCCGCCCCCCCCGGAACAGGTGGGAAGGGACGGACTTCTGCCCATCGGATAGTGGGCCCAATGATTGGACCTTGGCGCGACCGGAACGCGCCGGCTTGCCACTTCCTTTTCAGATTCCGTGCCAATCCGGGTCCGCGGGGCGGAAGACGTTGATTCTCAAGGAAGCGTCATGCCATGCTGCACCGCAGGAATGATGCAGTGCACGCAAAATGCTGCCTATTATTTGATCAATGTCAATTTGTTGGTCATAATTTAGGCAAAATTTGGCGCGATTTTCCCCCCGGACTGTGCAGGAGCACAAAACCGATGACCGCCCCCCCAACGCCCCCGGACCTGGACGCCCAGGCGCCGCGACCCACGGCCCGGCAGGGGGATTCGGCGGGGACGGACGGCGGCCCGGACGGGCTGGTGGCTGACGGGCTGGCGGTGGACGAGCTGGTGGCGGACGGGCTGGTGGTGGACGTGCTGGTGGTGGGGGGCGGCCTGGTGGGCGGGCCCCTGGCGGCGGCCCTGTCCCAGGGCGGGCTGTCCGTGGCGGTGATCGACGCCGCCGACCCGGCGGCGGTGCTGGCGGCGGAATTCGACGGCCGGGCCTCGGCCATCGCCCTGGCCTCGCAGCGGGTGCTGGCGGCCACCGGCCTGTGGGACGCCATCGCGCCGGAAGCCGGGCCGATCCTCGACATCCGGGTCACCGACGGCAGCCTGTGGCGCGGCACCTCGCTGCTGTTCCTGCATTACGGCCACGAGGCCACGGGCGACCAGCCGTTCGGCTACATGGTGGAAAACCGCACCCTGCGGGCGGCCATCCAGCGGGTGGTGCCGGACCTGCCGGGGGTCCACTACCTGGCCCCGGCGCGGCTGGCCGGCCTGTCGCGGGACGCCCGGGCGGTGACGGCGCGCCTGGCCGACGGGCGCCGGGTGACGGCCAGGCTGGTGGTGGGGGCCGACGGGCGCCGCTCCCAGGTGCGGGCCGAGGCCGGCATCCGCCTGACCCAATGGTCCTACCGCCAGGCGGGCATCGTCTGCACCGTGGCCCACGAGGAACCCCACGGCGGCATCGCCCACGAACACTTCCTGCCGTCGGGCCCCTTCGCCATCCTGCCCCTGCCGGGCAACCGGTCGTCCATCGTGTGGACCGAGCGCGAGGCCCTGGCCCCGGCCCTGATGGCCCTGGACGACGACGCCTTCCTGTTCGAGCTGAAGCGCCGGTTCGGCGATTTCCTGGGCGGGATTTCCGTGGTCGGGCCCCGGTTTTCCTACCCCCTGTCGCTGCAGTTCGCCCGCACCTACGTGGACCAGCGCCTGGTGCTGACCGGCGACGCCGCCCACGGCATGCACCCCATCGCCGGCCAGGGCCTGAACATGGGCCTGCGCGACGTGGCCGCCCTGGCCGAGATCCTAACCGACGCCAAGCGCCTGGGCCTGGACCCGGGGGGGGCCCACGTGCTGGCCGACTACGAACGCTGGCGGCGGTTCGACAACACCCTGATGCTGGCCCTGACCGACGGCCTGAACCGCCTGTTCTCCAACGACCTGGGGCCGCTGCGCCTGGTGCGCGACGTGGGCATGGCGGCGGTGGACCGCATGCCGGGCCTGAAGAAGGTGTTCATGCGCCACGCCATGGGCCTGGTCGGCGACCTGCCCCGGCTGATGCGCGGCGAAAGCCTGTAGCGCCCTGGAATCCGACGCCGCCGGGTCACTTATTTCGCTTGTTTCACTTATTGCACATATGATCGCGACAGATTATTCTGTAGCGGAGGAGAACCCCTGCGGCTGGAGACGACGTCATGGTCAAACTGGATGCCATCGTTCCCTCGGAACGGGATCGCCTGGCGGCGGAAATGTCGGTCCGGCAGTTGGCGTCGATTCAAGACCCGGCCGGCGTGATCGACCTGCATGGTCCCGACGGCGCGTCGGCGTCCGTCACCTTGCCGGCAGGGGTACTGCGCCTTCTGAAAGACCTGCTGGCCGCCATGGCCCGGGGCGAGGTGGTGACGCTCTATTCCAACGAGACCATTCTGACCACCGTGCAGGCGGCCGAGTTCCTGCAGGTCTCCCGCCCGCACCTGACGAAGCTGTTGAAGCAGGGCGACATCCCCTACCACATGGTCGGGTCCCACCGGCGCATCCGGTTCGAGGACCTGGTGGCCTTCAAGGCGCAACAGGAATCGGCCCGGCGGGACGTCCTGCAGGAACTGACGGATCAGGCCGTGGACCTCGACATGGGGTACTGAATGGCCACCTACACGGCCCTGTTGGATGCCTGCGTCCTGTACCCGGCGCCGCTGCGCGACCTGCTGATGCGCCTGGCCGTGAACGGGGTTTTCCGGGCCAAGTGGACCGACAGGATCCATGATGAGTGGATCCGCAATCTCCTGAACAACCGGCCGGACCTGAAACCGGAACAGCTGGAACGCACGCGGTCCCTCATGAACCAGTATGCGGGCGACGCCCTGGTGGAGGGATTCGAATACCTGGAGGCAGGATTAAGTCTGCCCGATCCTGGCGACAATCACGTCCTGGCAGCGGCCATCCACGGCCAGGCAGACGGTATCGTCACCTTGAATCTTAAAGACTTTCCGCCGGAACGCCTGGAGCCCCACGGGATCGAGGTTATCCACCCCGACGGCTTCGTATCCTGCCAGTTCGACTTAATGCCCGCGCTGGCGGCCGCGGCCATCCGCGAACACTTCCAGTCCCTGAGAAGGCCCAGACGATCGGTTGGCGAGTACCTGGCGACGCTTGAACGGTGCGCCCTGCCCCTAACGGTCTACGAAATCCGCCAAAGGGGCATTCTCTGACTTATTAGGGATCGCGGCTCAGGCCCTTGGCTTCCAGGGCGTCCAGGTAGCCCTGCCACAGTTCGTCCTGCCGCGCGCCGAAGTCGTAGAGCGTGTCCCACGAATAGATGCCGGTGTCGTGCAGGTCGTCGAACTTGATGCACACCGCGTAGTTGCCCACCGGCACCACTTCCATGATGCCCACGTGGCGGCGGCCGCCGATGATGGTTTTCTGGTCCGGACCATGGCCCTGGATTTCGGCCGAGGGGCTTTCCACCCGCAGCAGTTCGGCCGGCAGGCGGAAGCTTTCGCCGGTGTTGAAGTCCACTTCCAGGACCTTCTCGTCCTTCTTCAGGCGGATCTCGGTGGGCACGTGCTGGGTGCCATAGGCGGCAGTCATGGGTTCGTTCCTTTAAGTCGTGTTTGGTCTTGGTTCTTGGAGGGGCGTTCAGGTGCCGCCCGGGGCCGACGGCGCGTCGTCCAGCGGGCGGGCCTCGTCGGCCAGCATGATGGGGATGCCGTCGCGGATGGGATAGGCCAGGCCGGCCCGGTCGCTGATCAGCTCGGCCGCCTGGGCGTCATAGCGCAGCGGCCCCTTGGTCACCGGGCAGACCAGGATCTCCAGCAGCTTGGGGTCCACCCTGCGTTCCTGCGTGGTCATGTCAGCGTTCTCCGGGTCCGTGCCTTGGGGCGTCAATGTCGGGGGCCGCCGGCGGCGCCCATGGCGGCCATGTCCATCAGGTCGATCAGCAGCGATGCCCGCTCGGTCATACCGGGGCATTCCAGCAGGGCCTGCTTCTCGCGCACCTCGAACGGGCACATCATGGCCAGGGTGGTCACCAGGGCCGAATCCCCGGCCTTCGAGATGGCCGACCAGTCGCCGGAAAGGTCGGCGGAATCCATGTAGCGGCGCAGGGAATCCAGCAGCCGCGCCCGGTCCACGCCGATGTCCAGGGCCTGGCCCCGGTCGGCGGCGAAGGGGCTGAAGTCCACCCGGGCCCGGCGGTAGCCCCGGGTGATGCCCGTTTCCTCGACCAGCCGGAACCGGCCGACGCCGGACAGCGTGATCAGGTAGCGCCCGTTGCTGGCCTCGGAAAAGGTGGAAATGCGGCCCAGGCAGCCCACCGGATAGAGGGCCGGGTGGTTGGCGGCGTCGGTGGTGGTCTCCTCGCCGTCCAGGGGCTGGATCATGCCGATGAACCGGCCGCGCCCCAGGGCGTCGTCGACCATGGACAGGTAGCGGGGCTCGAACACGTTCAGCGGCAGCACCCCTTCCGGCAGCAGCAGGGCGCCGGGCAGGGGGAACAGGGGAATCTCGTCGGGCAGGGCGTGCCCGTCGGGCCGGTCACCGTGGATGGCGGTGTCGCTCAACGCCCCCATCCCGGCCCTAGGAGAACAGGATCGAGGACAGGCGCCGGCGGGCCGAAACCACCCGCTCGTCCGTGGGGCCCAGGGCCTCGAAGATCTTCAGCATCTGCTTGCGGGCCGCTTCCTCGTTCCAGGCGCGGTTGCGGGCCAGGCTGTCCAGCAGTTCGTCCAGGGCCTCCTCGGCCCGGCCGGCCGAATACAGGGCCTGGGCCAGGTCCAGGCGCGCCTGGTGGTCCTTGGGGTCGGCGGCGATGCGGGCGCGCAGGGCGTCCATCTCCTCGTCCGAGGCGGCGTCCTGGCCGGCCAGTTCCAGGGCGGCCTCGGCGGCCTTCACCTCGGCGTGCTGGCGCATCTCGTCGGTCAGGCCGTCGATGAACTCGCGCGCCCGTTCGGTCTCGCCCACGGCCATCAGGCAGCGGATCAGCCCGCCCATGGCGCCGCCGTTTTCCGGGTCGGCGGCCAGCACTTCCTGATAGATCGCGCTGGCGCCCTGGGCGTCGCCCTGGTCCAGCACCTGGCGGGCCTGCTCCAGCAGGGCGTCCACGGGCATCTGCTGGCCGCCGGTCAGGCGCTCGATGAAGCGCTTGATCTGGCTTTCCGGCTGGGCGCCCATGAAGGCGTCCACGGGCTGGCCGTTCCGGAAGGCGTACACCGTGGGCACCGACTGCACCCGCAGCTGGGCGGCGATGTCCTGGTTCTGGTCCACGTCGATCTTCACCAGGCGCACCAGGCCGCCGGCCTGTCGCACCAGCTTTTCCAGCATCGGCGTCAGCTGCTTGCAGGGGCCGCACCAGGTGGCCCAGAAATCGACGATGACCGGCACCTGCATGGAGGCCTCGATCACGTCCTGCATGAAGTGCTGGGTGTCCGAATCCTTGATCACGCCGCCGCCGCCACCGGGGGCCGCGCCGGCCGGGGCCGGGTTTTGGGGATCGACAATCAGTTCCATGGGACCGTCACCATCAACAAACGAAAAATGCGTGGGCCATAGATGGACGTTTTGGGGCCCGCGCGCAAGCCCCGGGGGCCTTTGGCCCGCCCCTTACGCCAGGGTGTCGAAGTCGAGAATCCGCGGCTCGTGGCCGCCGGCGCGGATGAAGGCCACCAGGTCGGCCGGGCGGATGGCCGTGGTCTGGGCGTTGTCCAGGGGGTGGTAGTTCAAAACATCGGCCTTCAGCATGGCGGCGTCCAGGATCACGCTGACCCGGTGGCCGGTGTCGTTGATCAGGGCGAAGGGGGTGACGGCGCCGGGGATCACGCCCAGCACCTCCATCAACAGGTCCGGCTGGCCGAACGACAGGGTGCCCGACGATCCCAGGGGCCCGCGCAGGGCCTTCAGGTCCACCTTCAGGGCCTCGTCGGCCACCACCAGCCACAGGTTGCGCTTCTTGTCGCGCAGGAACAGGTTCTTGCAGTGGCCGCCGGGCAGGTCGCCGCGCAGCGCCCGGCTTTCTTCCACCGTGAACACCGGCGGATGGGTGTGGTTGGTGTAGGGAATGCCCAGGTCGTCCAGGCGGCGGAACAGGTCTTCGGGGGTGGCGGGCATGGGCGGCGTTCCTCGGCAAATCGGGCTGGGCCGGGTTTTAGAACAGGCGCGCCGAAAAGTCACACAAGAGGCTTGCACATCGGACCAGTTTGCGTATGATCCCGGTCCACGCCGCCCGGGGTGTTCTTGGGCCGGCGACGCCATGCGGGCGTAGCTCAGGGGTAGAGCGCAACCTTGCCAAGGTTGAAGTCGTGAGTTCGAATCTCATCGCCCGCTCCAGTTTTCCAGGGGGCCGACGGTAACCGTCGGCCCCTTGTTGTTTTCGGGCCACGCGGAGGCCAGGATAAGGCGTCCCATCGCCCCGGAGCCGCCCCCAGGAAACCCGCCATGAACTTCCGCCAGCTCGAGGCCTACCGCGCCGTCATGGTGCAGGGCAGCGTCACCGGGGCGGCGGCGACGCTGCGGGTGTCGCAGCCGGGCGTCAGCCGGCTGATCGCCGACCTGGAACGGTCGCTGGGCTTCCGCCTGTTCGAGCGCCGCAAGGGGCGCCTGCACCCCACGCCCGAGGGCCTGAGCTTCTATGGCGAGCTGGAACGCTCGTTCATCGGCATGGAAAAGCTGCGCGAGGCGGCCCGCGAGATCGCCGACCAGCGGCGCGGCCACCTGCGCATCGCCTCCATGCCCGCCGTGTCGCTGGACCTGCTGCCCGGCGTGGTGAAGCGCTACATGGACGACCACGCCGGCCTGAAGGTGACGCTGGACGTCCACACCAGCCCGCGCATCGTCGAATGGGTGGCGGCCCAGCACTTCGACCTGGGCGTGGCCCAGCTGACCCTGGAACAGCCCGGCGTGGACATCCTGCATTCCTACGCCACCAACTGCGTCTGCGTGGCCGCCCCGGGCCACCGCATCGCCGGGCTGGAAACCGTGCGCCCGGCCGACCTGAAGGGCGAGCCCTACGTGGCCCTGTCGCACCACACCCTGGCCGCCCTGCACATCGACCAGGCGTTCATCGAGGCCAACGTGGGGCGCCTGATCCTGGCCGAGACCCAGCCCTCGTATTCGGCCTGCGCCATGGCGGCGCGCGGCATCGGCGTGGCCCTGGTGGACAGCCTGACGGCCCGCTTCTTCGGCCCCGAGCGCCTGACCATCCGCCCCTTCGCCCCGGCCGTGCCGTTCGGCTTTCGCATCATCCGGCCCAGCCATGCCATCGTGTCGCGGGTGATGGAAACCTTCGTGGAAACGGCCCACGCCCTGATCACCGCCCACCCGGGCGTCTACGAGGTGGACTGAGCCCATAACATTTCAACATAAGGTCCGAAAACTATAGCATTTGATGTTATGGACCGTTGGGCCCAGACTGGAGGCTTCGACAGGGAAGACAAGGGGGACGGCGCCGCCCGGCCCCGGTTCCAACAGGGAGACAATCCACCATGAAACCGACCCGTGTCCTGGCCGCCCTGGCCGTTCTGATGGGCCTGGGCGCCGTCACCGCCCAGGCGGCCGACTTCAAGATCCGCCTGCACACCCTGGTGAAGTCGCCGCACCCCTACAACGACATGGCCGAATACATGAAGGCCGAGCTGGAGTCGAAAAGCGGCGGCCGCATTTCCGTGAAGATCTTCCCCGGCGCCTCGCTGGGCAAGGACCCGGCGGTGATCGGCGAAATGGGCCTGGGCACCATCGACCTGATGATCAGCTCGACCAACAACGCGGTGAAGCAGGTGCCGGAATACCAGGTGTTTTCCATGCCCTACCTGTTCGCCAGCTTCGACGACCTGATGGCGACGGTGCGCCCCGACGGCCCGGTGAAGGCCTACTACGACAAGGTCTACGCCGACCGCAAGCTGGGCATCCGCCTGCTGGCCCTGGGCGGTTCGGGCACCCGCAACATGTCCAACGCCAAGCGCCCGGTGAACAGCCTGGCCGACATCAAGGGCATGAAGATGCGCACCCCGCCGTCGCCCATGATCTCCAAGACCTGGGCCGCCCTGGGCACCCTGCCGGTCACCATCGCCTGGTCGGAACTGTACGCCGGCATCCAGACCGGCGTGGCCGAGGCCCTGGAAAGCTCCATCCCCGGCTACAAGGGCTCGAAGCTGTACGAGGTGGCGCCCTATCTGGCCCTCACCGCCCACACCATCCAGGTCAACCACGTGTCCATCGCCCAGCGCACCTGGGACAAGCTGCCCGACGACCTGAAGGCCCTGATGACCGACGCCGCCATCGGCGCCTCGGCCCTGGGCATCGTCAAGGCCCGGGAATACGAGGACAGCTTCGTCGCCGACCTGAGCAAGAACCACGGCGTCACGGTCACCCGGCCCGACACGGCGGAATTCCGCGCCGTGCTGAAGCCGGTGCAGGACCAGCTGGCCCAGGACATGAACCTGACCGAGGTTCTGGGCCTGATCCGAAGCTCCCAGTAGGCCTGGGGCGGGCCGGCCCAGGCGCCGGCCCGCCTCCCTTTTATGCCGGTTATGCCGGGTCCTGAACCCCTGCCCGCCCCGAAGGTCACCGCCCCATGCTGCGCGCCCTGAACCGTGGCCTTGAATGGCTGTTGACGCGGCTGCTGACCACCTGCTTCGGCGCCCTGATCGCCGTGGTGTTCATCCAGGTGTTCGCCCGCAACGTGCTGGTGCTGCCGCAGATCTGGACCCTGGACGTGGCCCAGCTGCTGTTCGCCTGGTGCATCTTCATCGGCGCCGCCGTGGCCCTGCGCTGGGACGCCCACTACACCCTGGACCTGTTCCCCGACCACTGGACGGCCCCCCGGGCCCTGTTCCGGGTGATCGGCCACGTGGGTTCGGTGATCGTGGTGTGGGTGCTGATCGCGCCGGGCTGGACCTTCGCCCAGATCGGCCTGAACCGCTTCGCCCCGGCCATCGGCATCAGCGAGTTCTGGTTCTTCCTGCCCATCCCCCTGGGCGGCCTGGCCATGGCCCTGTTCCTGGCCGAGATGATCCCCGACGACCTGCGGGCCCTGCGCGCCGCCCTGGCGGCCCCGGACGGCGCGGCGGAGGGCACGGAATGAACCCCCTGGTGCTGCTGCTGGCCAGTTTCTTCGGGCTGATCCTGCTGCGGGTCAACATCGGCTTCGCCCTGCTGCTGTCGTCGGTGGCGGTGCTCTATTACGAGGACCTGCCCTTCGCCTCGGCCGTCAACCAGATGTACGCCAACATCGATTCCTTCCCGCTGATGGCCGTGCCCTTCTTCATGTTCCTGGGCCGCCTGCTGAACAGCGGCGGCATCACCGAACGGCTGCTGGCCGTGGCCGACGTGACCGTGGGCCACATCCGCGGCGGCCTGGGCCACGTGAACGTGTTCATTTCCATGGTGTTCGCCAGCCTGTCGGGCTCGGCGGCGGCCGACACGGCCAGCGTGGGCGCCATCCTGATCCCGGCCATGAAGAAGGCGGGCTACGACCCGGCCTTCGCCGTGGCCCTGACCGCCGCCTCGTCCACCCTGGGGGTGATCATCCCGCCCAGCATCATCCTGATCGTCTACGGCGCCTTCGGCAACGTGTCCATCGGCGCCCTGTTCCTGGGCGGCGTGGTGCCGGGGATCCTGATCGGCCTGTTCATGATGGCCTATACCTACCTGCTGGCGCTGCGCCACGGCTATCCGGCCAACCCGCGGGCCGACCTGCGGGCCGTGGGCACCGCCCTGGTGCGCGGCGCGCCGCCGCTGCTGATCCCCGTGGTGGTCCTGGGCGGCGTGGTGGCCGGCCTGTTCACCCCCACGGAAGCGGCCATCAGCGCCGTGGTGTGGGCCCTGTTCCTGACCTTCGTGGCCTATCGCCAGGCGCCGGTGCGCGACCTGCCGCGCATGCTGGCCCAGTCGGCCGTGGACTTTTCCGTGCCGCTGTTCACCGTGGCCGGGGCGGGCATCTTCGGCTGGCTGATCTCGTACCTGGGGGCGGCCGACCTGGTGGTGGAATTCATCCTGTCGGTGACCCACCATCCCCAGGGCATCATGGTGCTGCTGGTGGGCTTCCTGCTGCTGATCGGCACGGTGCTGAACCCCATTTCGGCGGTGCTGATCTTCCTGCCCATCATCCAGGCCCTGGGCGACACGGCGGGCATGGACCCGGTGCACCTGGGGGTGCTGACCACCGTCACCCTGTCCGTGGGCCTGATCTCGCCGCCCTACGGCATCTGCCTGCTGATCGCCAGCCAGATCGGCCAGGTCCCCGTCACCAAGGCCATCCTGGCCATCCTGCCCATCGTCGGGCTGGTGGTCCTGGTGGCGCTCATGTCCCTGTGGCTGCCGGACATCATGCTGGCCCTGCCCCACACCCTCATGCCCGCGGCCTTCGGCCGCTGAGGCGCCAACACCAGGAGGTTCCATCCATGGCCAAACCCCGCATCGAGGGCTCGTTCGTCGCCCTGATCACGCCCATGAACGCCGACGGGTCGGTGGACATCGGGGGCTTCCGCGCGCTGCTGGACTTCCACGAGGCCAACGGCACCTCGGCCGTGCTGATCATGGGGTCCACCGGCGAGGTGTCCATGCTGAGCCCGGAAGAACGCAAGATGATCGTCGCCGAGACGGTCAAGTTCAAGACCGGCAGGATGCTGTTCTATTACGGCTGCACGGGCAACAACACCCAGGCCACCATCGACTACGTCCAGCACGCCGGCGCGGCGGGGGCCGACGGCGCCATCATCGCCGCCCCGGCCTATATCTGCGCCGACAACGCCGCCATCGTGGACTACTGCCTGGAGGTGGCCGACGCCTCCGAAATTCCCCTGGGCTTCTACAACAACCCGCCCCGGGTGAAGACGGACCTGACCACGCCCGACCTGCTGCGCCTGGCCGAGCACCCGCGCTTCGCCGTGCTGAAGGAATCCACCACCCGGGTCGGCCAGGTGGCGCAGATGTGCGCCGCCAAGCCGGACATGTCGCTGATGTGCTGCTGCTCGCCCAACCTGGGCCTGGTGGTGCCCATGATGGCCCTGGGCGGCCACGGCACGGCCAACATGACCGGCAACCTGATCCCCCGCGAGATGGCCGTCATCTCCAAGCCCTGGCGCGACGATGGCGACGCCTTCGCCTGCCGCGAGGCCTGGCTGACCAACCTGCCGGTGCTGCACTACGCCTATTCGGCCGTCAACCCGGTGGCGGTGAAAAGCCTGATGCGGGCCATCGGCATGCCCGCCGGGCCCCTGCGCAAGCCCCTGAAGCCCTACGTGGGGGCCGACCTGCAGCGGGGCCTGGACATCCTGCGCGACCTGGGCCTGGACAAGGCCTACGGCTACAAGCTGGACGCCGCCCGGGCGGCCGAATAGCGGAGGCCCGACCCCATGCCCAATCGGCGCATCATCCTCATCACCGGGGCCTCGTCGGGCATCGGCGCGGCCACGGCCCGGGCCCTGGCCGGGCCCGGCACGGCCCTGCTGCTGCACGCCCGGGGCGGCACCGACGGCGCCAAGCGCCCCATGCTGGAGGCCCTGGCCGAGGAGGTTCTGTGCGCCGGATCCCGCGTCC
>JAGREA010000198.1 GCA_020446745.1 Rhodobacterales bacterium
ACATCGACGCGGTGATGGCCGCCCAGGCCGATCTGGTCGATGTCGTGCACACCTTGAAGCAGGTGGTTTGCGTGAAGGGGTGATCCCCCTTCACGCGGTTCCCGAAAAAAATGAATGGAGACAAAAAAAGGGTTTTGACAAATAGTGCATATTGCACTAATTAAGCTGTGGCTTCCGGGCCGGATGTTTCGGTTACCGCTCCTTGGCTGGGACCGTGCCAGCGCCCGTGGTGAACCACGGGAATACGCCGATGCAGATGCAATGCCTGGAAAGCCCCCAACGTTTTGGGCCGAAGCGGTTCTGTTCTCGCGAGCCCCAAGTCGTCCGGATTCTTCATCGCACCGGGCGCCGGAACCACACACCATGCCCGCACACCCGAGGTGGGCCGATAGGGAACGGTTATCTTAGCTTTGACAGCAGCGGTCCGATAAACCGCTTATGCCGGATAGCCCGGCGGATCCGTTCCCGATCCCTTGCCCGCCTCCCCCATACCCGGCTCCGCCCCGCGACGGGCCGCCAGGGGACGGTTATCCTGTCGCCGGTTCGAGTCCGGCCTGCCCGCCACGCGCGGACAGTAGCTCAGTGGTAGAGCTGATCCGTCTCCGATCCCTCGCCCGTTCGGGCAGGGCCGGGACACACGCCTGGGCCGTCGGGCCGAATGGAAACGGTTATCGGGAGAGAGCGCTCCCCTGGCGGGGAGAGGTCGCGGGTTCAAGTCCCGCCCCGGTTCGCCGGCGTAGCTCAGACTACACGCCGTTTCCGCCAACCAGCCCGACGGCACCCCCAACGCCCCGAGAAAGGAGGGCCGAGCCATGTCTTACCGAACCGTTTTGCAGTCCCTGTTCCAAACCCGCCCCCAGACCCAGCCCCTGCCGGGTCAGGTGCCAAACCACGCCGGGGGCCATGTCTATGCCATCGACCATTGGGCGCGGCTGGATCGGTTCCTGGTCCTGGGCTCGGAAGGCGGCACCTATTACGTCGGCGAGGCTCGGCTGACCGTCGAGAACGCCAACGCCGTACAGCAGGCCCTGGCCGAAGACGGGCCGCGGGTCGTGCGGCGTATCGTCGAGATCAGCACCACTGGTCGGGCGCCCAAGGCGCAGCCGGCCCTGTTCGCCCTCGCCCTGGCGGCGGCGGCCGGGGACGACGCCACCCGTCAGGCGGCCCTCGCGGCGCTGCCCATGGTGGCCCGTACCGGCACCCACGTGCTGACCTTCGCCGGTTACGCCGACGGCCTGCGGGGCTGGGGGCGGGGCCTGCGGCGCGGCGTGGCGCGCTGGTTCACCGCCATGGACCTGGACCGGCTGGCCCTGCAGGCGGTCAAGTACCGCCAGCGCGAGGGCTGGAGCCTGCGCGACCTGCTGCGCCTGGCCCACCCGCTGACCGACGAGCGGGACCGCCAGGCCCTGTTCCGCTGGCTGACCCATCCCGAGGATGGGACGGCCATCGTCGGGGCGCGGGCGGCCCATCCGCTGATCGACGGCCTGTACGCCGTGCGCGAGGCGGAAACAGCCGCCCAGGTGGCCGACCTGGTGGTGCGCTACTCCCTGCCCCGCGAGGCCGTGCCCACGGATTGGCTGACCGAGGCGGCGGTGTGGGATGCCCTGCTGGTCGCCATGCCCATGACGGCCATGATCCGCAACCTGGGCAAGATGAGCGCCGTTGGCCTTGTCACGCCCGGGTCAGACGCGGCCCGCTATGTGGCGGGACGCCTGACCGACGCGGACCAGCTGCGGGGCGCCCGGGTTCACCCCGTCCAGGTCCTGCTGGCCCTGAAGACCTACGCCAAAGGGCGCGGCTTCCGGGGTAGCCTGACCTGGCCGCCGGTCCCCGAGGTCCTGGACGCCCTGGACCGGGCCTACGACGCATCCTTCGCCCTGGTGCGGCCCACGGGCCAGCGCATCCTGGTGGCGGTGGACGTTTCCGGGTCCATGTTCGGGCGGTGGGGCGCCGGGGCCTCGCCGCTGACCGCCCTGGAGGCGGCGGCGGCGGTGACCCAGGTGTTCCTGCGCACCGAGCCCAAGGCCCAGGTAATCGCCGTGGACACGGCTGTGTACAACCCCGGGGTCTCGCCCCGTCAGCGTTTGGACGACCTTGTGGGGACGTTCGCGCGTTACGGCGGCGGCGGCACCGACCTAGCCCTGCCCTTCCAGTACGCGAAGGATAAGGGCCTGGTGTTCGATACCATCGTCACCCTGACGGACAACGAGACCTGGGCCGGTGACCGGCATCCGGTGGCGGCCCTGGCGGCCTATCGCCGGGCGGTCAACCCGGCGGCCAAGGCGGTGGTCCTGGCGGCCACCAGCACCAGCCTGACGGTGGTGCCCGAGGACGACCCGCTGTCCCTGGGCATCGCCGGGTTCGATGCCGCGGCCCCGCAGCTTGTGGGGGATTTCATTGGGCAATAGCATGGGCTCCGCCATGACACCCGATGACCTTCGCAAACAGGGCGAGGCCCTTTACGGACGCTGGGGCTGGCAGACCAGGCTGGCCCGGGCCCTGAAAGTGGATGGAAGCACCGTTCGGCGATGGCTGAGCGGTGCTTCTTCCATACCGGGCCCGGCGGAAGTGGCCATCGACCTGATGGTGGAGATGAAGGCCCTGAAGGAGAAGGGGGGCTAGCATACTGGACCAAGCGGCGCCAACCCTTCGAGACGACCGCTACGCGGCCTCCTCAGGGTGAGGGCGGGTCTTTGCAACACACACCACCCTCATGCTGAGGAGCCCATCGCAGATGGGCGTCTCGAAGCATTCCCTCCTCATGCGAGGCGTTCTTCAGCAGCCGGCTAGGCCTTCACCCGCTTGGCCTTCGGCTTCCTTCGCAGGGCCCGCACCAGGGCGGCGTTGAACAGGAAGCCGACCAGCAGGCCCACCAGGCCGTAATAGATGTCCACCGTCAGGGTGAAGCGGAAGGTGTCCCAGGTGGCCAGCAGCAGCTTGCGGTCGTTGTGCTGGGCCAGCACGAAGGGCCGCGTCCAGGGCGAGGCGGCGGTGATGGCCGCCTGGCCGGCCGACAGGTCGTCCAGCCGCGTCAGCGTCGTTTCCATGGTGCGCCCCGTGCGGCGCATCACCGGGTCCGTGTTGGCCTGGTGGCGCTGGATGTAGGCCTCGAGCGTCAGGTCCGAGCGGCGGGCGTTCTCGTCGAAGCCGTCCTTCAGGGCCTGCAATTCGCCCACGGCGCCGCCCAGGCGCTGGGTGTATTCCTGCACGAACACGGGCACCTGGCTGAACGCCATGGCGAACAGGGCGGCGAAAACGATGGCCGTGAATTCGCGCAGCATGGGGAGTCCTCGAACAGCGGGCCCCCATGCGGCCAGCTTCCGTCCGCCGGGTAAAGAAAAAAATGGCCCCGGCGACAAGGCGCGCTAGGCTCGGTCCGATTCCTTCCCCCTGGCGGACGCCGGCCATGTCTTACGTCACCCACCTGGAATGTTCGGCCACCGGCGAAGCCCTGCCGGCCGGCCGCCTGACGGGCCTGTCGCCGGCCGGCGCGCCGATGCTGGTGCGCTATGACCTGGCCGCCGTCGCCGCCCGGGTGGACCGCGACGCCCTGGCCGCCCGCCCGGCCACGCCGTGGCGATTCGCCGAGCTGCTGCCCCTGGCCGACCCGGCGGACCTGGTGAGCCTGGGCGAGACCATCACGCCGCTGATCCCCCTGCCCACCCAGGGCCCCGGCACCCTGTGGGTGAAGGACGAGGGCCTGCTGCCCACGGGTTCGTTCAAGGCCCGGGGTCTGGCCCTGGCCGTCTCCATGGCCCGGGCCCTGGGGGCGCGGCGCCTGGCCATCCCCACGGCCGGCAACGCCGGCGCCGCCATGGCCGCCTATGCGGCCCGGGCGGGCCTGCAAGCCGACGTGTTCGTGCCCGCCGACGCGCCCCGCGCCGCCACCGACGAGATCCGCCTGTTCGGCGCCGCCCTGCACGTGGTGGACGGCCTGATCGACGCCTGCGGCCGGGCCCTGGCCGAACGCACGGCGGCGGAGGGCTGGTTCGACCTGTCGACCCTGAAGGAGCCCTACCGCATCGAGGGCAAGAAGACCATGGGCCTGGAACTGGCCCAGCAGTTGGGCTGGCGCCTGCCGGACGCGATCTTCTACCCCACCGGCGGCGGCACGGGGCTGATCGGCATGGCGAAGGCCTTCGCCGAGTTGAAGGCCCTGGGCTGGGTGGACGGCCCCCCGCCCCGCATGGTGGCGGTGCAGACCACGGGCTGCGCCCCCGTGGTGCGCGCCCACGCGGCGGGCCGGCGCACGGTGGAAGAACCCTGGCAGAACGTGGATACCCGGGTCCACGGCGTGCGGGTGCCCAAGCCCCTGGGCGACCGGCTGATCCTGGATGGCCTTTACGAGTCCGACGGTTTCGGCTGGGCCGTGGACGACGATGCCGTGGACGCCGCCCGCCTGGCCTGCGCCCGCGCCCACGGCCTGCACCTGAGCCCCGAGGGCGCCGCCTGCCTGGCCGCCCACGACCAGGCCCGGGCCGCCGGGCGCCTCGCGCCGGACGCCCGGGCGGTGGTGTTCAACTCGGCCAGCGGGTTGAAATCGCCCCTGCCGGCGGGGGTGTGACCGTGCGGGTGCTGGTCACCGGGGCGGGCGGGTTCATCGGCGGCCACGTGGTGGCGGCCCTGCGGGCGGCCGGGCACACCGTGCGGCGCGGCCTGCGGCGGGCCGCCCCCGCCGACCCGGAGTCCGTGGCCTGCGACTTCGGCGCCGACACGGACCCCGCCGCCTGGGCCCCGCGCCTGGCCGGCATCGACGCCGTGGTCAACGCCGCCGGCATCCTGCGGGAAGGCGGGGGCGTGACCTTCGACGCCGCCCACCGGGGCGTGCCGGCGGCCCTGTTCACGGCCTGCCAGCGGGCCGGGGTGCGACGGGTGGTGCAAGTCTCGGCCATCGGCGACCCGGACGCCACGGCCTTCATCGGCACCAAGCACGCCGGCGACGCCGACCTGCTGGGCCGCGACCTGGACGGCGTGGTGGTGCGCCCGTCCCTGGTGTGGAGCCCTGCCGGCTCCTACGGCGGCAACAGCCTGATCCGCGCCCTGGCCGCCCTGCCTTGGGTGATGCCGCTCTCCGGCGGCGGGGGGCAGCGCCTGCAACCCATTGCCGCCGAAGACCTGGCCCGGGTGGTGGTGGCCCTGGTGGAAGGGCGAAGCACCGGCGTGGTCGAGGCCGTGGGGCCCGACACGGTGACCTTCGCCGACCTGCTGGCCCGCCTGCGGGCCTGGATGGGCTTCCGGCCGGCCCGGCCCCTGTCCCTGCCCAATGGCCTGACCGGCGCTTTGGCGGGATTGGCCGACCTGTTCGTGCGGGGCCCCTTCGGCACCACCATGCATCGGATGCTGATGACCGACAACGTGGGCGCTCCCGGCGCGGACCAGGCCCTGCGCGACGCCACCGACGTGGCGCCCCGGCCCCTGGACGCCGTGCTGGCGGCCCACCCCAGCCACGTGCAGGACCGCTGGCACGCGCGCCTGTACCTGCTGCGCCCGCTGCTGCGGCTGGCCCTGGCGGTGCTGTGGATCGCCTCGGGGCTGGTGGGGCTGGTGTTGCTGGCGCGGGGCACGGGCGACGCCCTGGCCCTGGTCCTGGGCTGGCCCGCCGGGCTGACCGGGGGGCTGATCCTGGGCCTGTCCGTGCTGGATCTGGTGCTGGGGGGCCTGCTGCTGTTCCGCCGCTGGGTGGTGCCCGTGGGGGCGCTGATGGTGCTGTCCACCGTGGGCTACACGGCCGTCATCGGCCTGGCGGCGCCGGAGATGTGGCTGGCGCCACTGGGTGGGCTGATCAAGAACATCCCGCTGGTTCCGGCCCTGCTGGTGATGATGGCCATCGAGGATCCGCGGTGATGGCGCCGCCGTCACTCCAGGGGGATGTAGTCGGACACCCGGGTCTTGCGGCCGCCGGTGGTGACGCGGATCTGGCGCACGATGCGCCCGGCCTCCGGCGCATAGTAATAGGTCCGCTGGGCCCACGAGAAATCGCAGTACACCTTGTAGGCCGCGAAGGTTCCGTTGGTGGTTTCCACCCGCACCGTGCCTTGCACCGTGCACACGTCGGTCCGCTTCCAGGACTTGCCGTAGCTGTTGGTGCCCTCGATCCGCCACTGCTTGGTGTTGCCCACCTTCAGGGGCCACAGGGTGCCGCTTTCAGCCACGACCGTGTTGGTCCAGGTACCGTCGCCGCAGACGCCGTGAATGTCCTCGGCCATCAGTTCCGGGAAGGTGATCCGGCACCGGCCGCCGCTGTCGATGGTGTACCGGGTGCCCTGCACGTCGGTGATCCGGTTTTCCCACGATCCCTTGGTGTCCGTCTTCTCGGTTTCGGCCGCGCCCGCCTTCAGGATGGGATGGGGGGCGGGCGCCAGGGTTGCCGGATCAACGGGCTGTTCGTGGGTTTCCCAGTTGGGGCCGGACGCCCAGGCGGTCCCCACCCCGCCCAGGACCAGCACCATCACAGACAACAGCCGTTTCATGGTTTTGCTCCACGGTTGCCGGGCCGGTACGGGGTGGGAGTCTAGACCCTTTTTCGATCATACGGGACTGTTCAGATGGGCGCCTACACGATCCTCAAGACCCTCCACGTGCTGTCGGCCATCGTGCTGGTGGGGGTGGGCCTGGGCACGGCCTTCGCCATGGTGGCGGCGCATCATGGGGAGAACCGGCGCCGCGACCCGGCGGCCCTGGCCCTGGTGGCCCGCAACGTGGTGCTGGCCGATTGGGTGTTCACCACCCCGGCGGTGATCGTGCAGCCGCTGACCGGCTACCTGCTGATGGGGGAACTGGGCCTGGACTGGACGGAACCCTGGATCGCCTGGGCCGTGGGCCTGTACCTGTTCACCGGCGCCTGCTGGCTGCCGGTGGTGGTGATCCAGCACCGCCTGGCCGCCCTGGCGAAGGCGGCGGCGGCCGGCGGCCATGACCTGCCGCCGGCCTATCATCGGCTCTATCGCGTGTGGTTCGCCCTGGGCTGGCCGGCCTTCGCCGCCGTCCTGGCCATCGTCTGGCTGATGGTGGCGCGGCCGGGCTGATGCCTACGCCCGCCGCCGGCGGCGGGCGGCGCCCAGACCGGCCAGGCCCAGGGCCAGCAGGGTCAGGGAGGCGGGCTCGGGCACGTTGATGTTCAGGCGGAAGGAAAATTCCTGGGACAGGGGCTGCAGCAGGTCGAAGGGCCCCGCCGGGTTTTCGCGGAAGTAGGCGTAGCTGTCCTCCACCGCCTGGGCGTCGAAGGTCGCCAGGGCGTCGAAGCCGAAGGCGTTGCCCTGGTCGGTGCGGAACACCAACTCGGCATCGATCAGGGATTCGGGCAGGATGTCGTGGACGTCGATGGGCGCCAGATTCACCTGGATGGTGGCCGACTCCCCGGCCAACAGGACCATGCCCGGCGTGAAGCCGGTGAGGGACAGGAACGCCGCCTCGTCTCCCAGGAAGAAGGCGTCGGTCAGGGTCAGGGCCGTCAGGGACGGGTCCATGCCGTAATCATCGGCGTTGTTGGTAAGGGTGATGTCGAACGAGAACGGATCGGAAAGCCCGGTCACGCCGTCCACCGTGTCCTTGATGTTGAAGTCGATGTCGCCGCCGGGGCCGTAGGTGGTGTTGAAGTCGGGGCCCAGGGCCTGGGGCGCGCCGCCGGACAGGGGCACGCAAACGGCCGACCCGGCCCGCGAGCCGAACCCGGGCGGGCAGGCATTGCTGGTCATCGACGCGATCGTGGAAACGAACCGGCCGGCTTCCGCCGGGTTGGGCAGCACCGCGCCCGTGGTGGGCACGTAATAGCCGGGAGTTGCCGGCTTGCCGGTCATCTGGCCGGTCTGGTCCTGGTAGAAACCGATGTCGGTGGCGGTCGCGCTGGTCTGCCCCGGCAGGGCGACATAGGTGCCGCGCGGCGCGTCCATGCAGGGCGTTTCGCCGGTGGCCGAATAGGTGCCTGGCCCGCACAGGGCGGCCTCGGCCTGGGCCGGAATCAGCAACGGTGACACGGCGGCGGCCACGGCCAGCGCCCCCAGAACGGCTTTCATGGACATCACGCTTCCTCTCCTCGACTGAACTTCCCCGGAAATTCGGCTCCTCAACCACAGGTGAATAAGCAAGTTCCAGGCCAGTTTATATTTATTTTAATTTTCAAAAGTTTGACGGGGCCGCCCGGCGCCCGGTGTCAACCCTGCCGACAGCGGTGCATACCGCCGCATGCCACCCGTCAGGGTGAGAAAATTGGAGGTCCATGTGATTCCGGGCTTGAAACATTAGATATTCCTCATATAATGAACTTCTAATTCAAAGACGCGCCGACACGGCCCCACATTTTGTGATTCAAGGAGAGATGATCATGTTGACCCGACTGACCCTGACTGTCGCCGCCGGGGCCCTGGTCGCCGCCGTTGCCGGCGCCGCGATGGCCCAGGACAAGGCCCCCGCCATGCCTACCCCGCAGGACCATTTCGCCCAGATGCAGAAGGCCCAGCAGGCCGCCTGGGCCGCCTACCAGAAGGAGCTGCAGGCCTATTACGCCAAGCGCCAGGAGCTGATGAAGACCCTGGCCGCCACCCAGCCCGGCTTCGGCCCCGGTTATGGCCCCGGTTACGGTTACGGCCCCGCCTATGGCTACGCCCGTCCGCAGCCCATGACCCGCGAGCAGATGGAAGCCCAGCGCGACGCCATGAAGGCCCTGAACGAACTGGACGCTGAATTCATGGCCAAGCAGTCCGGCATGCCCGCCATGAAGGACATGCGGGCCCGCCAGGATGCGCGCATGGCCGCCTTCGCCAAGGAATCCGACGCCCGCGGCGCCGCCCAGAAGGCCGAAACCGATGCCTTCGCCAAGGAATCGGAAGCCCGCGCCAAGCAGATGCGGGAATGGTCGGAAAAGCAGAACGAATACATGTCGCGCATGTACGGCATGCCGACCCCCGCCCAGATGCGCGCCCAGCAGGAGCAGATGCGCGCCTGGCACATGAAGCGCATGGAACAGATGCGCGCCGCCCACGCCCCGAAGTCCGAGAGCTGACATCGCCTCCCCTCGCTAGCTCTGCCCTTCGGGAACAGGAACGGCCCGGCGGACTTTCCGCCGGGCCGTTTCTTATGGGTTTCCGGGTGGCCGGCGGATCATCCGCCGGGCCGTTTCTTATGGGTTTCCGGGTGGCCGGCGGATCAAACGCCGGGCCGTTTCTTATGGGTTTCCAGGTGGCCGGCGGATCAAACGCCGGGCCGTTTCCTATTGTGCGGCCAGGGGACTGGTGATCAGGCGGCCAGGGCCCGCTGGGCCGCGGCCACGGCCTGGCCGGTGGCGATGTTGGCCTGGAACCGGGCCAGGGTGCCTTCCAGGGCCGCCAGGCACAGGGTGACGTGGCGCGGCGTGCAGCTTTGGCCCATCAGGCCGATGCGCCACACCTTGCCGGCCAGGGCGCCCAGGCCGGCGCCGATCTCGATGCCGTAGTCGTCCAGCAGGGCCTTGCGCACGGCGGCCTCGTCCACCCCTTCCGGCACGCAAACGGCGTTCAGCTGCGGCAGGCGGTGGTCCTCGTCCACCAGCATCTCCAGGCCCATGGCCTGCAGGCCCGTGACCAGGGCGTGGTGCAGGCGGTCGTGCCGCGCCCAGGCGGCCTCCAGCCCCTCCTCGCGCAGCATCACCAGGGCCTCGTGCAGGCCGTAGAGCGCGTTGACCGGCGCCGTGTGGTGATAGGACCGGCCGCCCGAGCCGTCCCAGTAGCCCATGACCAGGGACAGGTCCAGGAACCAGCTCTGCACCGGGGTCTTGCGGTTGCGCACCACGTCGGCGGCGCGGTCGGAGAAGGTGACCGGCGACAGCCCCGGCGGGCAGGACAGGCACTTCTGGGTGCCCGAATAGACGGCGTCGGCGCCCCAGTCGTCCACCTGCACGGGGATGCCGCCCAGGCCCGTCACCGTGTCGACGATGCTCAGCGCCCCGCTCTCGGCCGCCATGGTGCACAGCGCCTTGGCGTCGGACCGCACGCCGGTGGAGGTTTCGGCGTGGACGAAGGCCAGGGCCCGGGCGCCCGGATTGTCGCGGAACGCCTGGGCCACCTTGTCCAGGCTGATGGCCGTGCCCCAGTCGTCCTCCACCACCACCGGGGTGGCGCCGCAGCGCAGGACGTTCTCCTTCATGCGCAGGCCGAACACGCCGTTGATGGCCACGATCACCGTGTCGCCCGGTTCGATCAGGTTGACGAAGCAGGCCTCCATGCCCGCCGAGCCGGGGGCCGAGACCGGGAAGGTCAGGGCGTTTTCCGTCTGGAAGGCATAGCGCAGCAGGGACTTGATCTCGTCCATCATGGCCGAGAAGGCGGGGTCCAGGTGGCCCACCGTGGGCCGCGCCGTGGCGGCCAGGACGCGCGGATGCACGTCGGACGGGCCGGGGCCCATGAGCACGCGGGCAGGCGGCTGGAACGAGGAGACGGTCATGGGGCGGCCCTTTATCCTTGGATGTTTCCCTTGGTGGGAGATGTTGGCGGGGTATCGCGGCCCGGGGCGGGAACCGGCCCGGCGGTACATGCGGATAAACACATAATCGTTCCGACCCGGCCGATCAACAGGACCGGCCCGCCGGGCCCATCGGGGATCCACCGGAAGCGCGACGGATTGACGTCCCGCCATCACGGAATCGCAACAAGAAGCGGTTAAAAAAGGTCAGCCTCGGTCCCGTTTTTTTGTGGAATCTTGACTGTTAATGACCGATATTGCCCGCACATGCCGCAACCTGGAGTCACCGGGGCGGCCTGGGGCGGTGACGGCCGCCACCCCCGCCGTCGCCCCGTACCCGACACGGCACCCGCATTGGAGACATCCATGACCCTGACCCCCGATGACGCCCGCCTGCTGACCCCCGGCCCGCTGACCACGTCCCACGAGACGAAGGCCGCCATGCTGCACGACTGGGGATCCCGCGACGCCGCCTTCATCGAGACCAATGCCCGCATCCGCCGCGAGCTGCTGGACATCGCCCAGGCCGCCGACACCCACGTGTGCGTGCCCCTGCAGGGCAGCGGCACCTTCGTGGTGGAGGCCGCCCTGTGCACCCTGATCCCGCCGGCCGGCAAGGCCCTGGTGCTGGTCAACGGGGCCTACGGCAAGCGCATGTGCAAGATCCTGGATTACGCCAGGCGGGCCCATGTGGTGCAGGAATCGGCCGAGGACACGCCGCCGGACCTGGCCGCCCTGGACCGGGCCCTGGCGGCCGACCCGGCCATCACCCACGTGCTGGCCGTCCACTGCGAGACCACGTCGGGCATCCTGAACCCCATCGAGAAGATCGCCCACATCGTCGCCGCCCACGGCCGGTCGCTGCTGATCGACGCCATGAGCGCCTTCGGCGCCATCCCCCTGAGCGCCAGGGAGGTGCCCTTCGATGCCGTCATGGCGTCGTCCAACAAGTGCCTGGAAGGGGTGCCGGGCATGGGCTTCGCGCTGATCCGCCGCTCGGTGCTGGAAGGCTGCGCCGGCAACGCCCATTCCCTGAGCCTGGACCTGCACGACCAGTGGGTGTCCATGGAGGCCAACGCCCAGTGGCGGTTCACGCCGCCCACCCACGTGATCGTCGCCTTCGATGCCGCCATCGCCCAGTTCAAGGCCGAAGGCGGGGTGCCGGCGCGCCACGCGCGCTATGCCCGGAACTGCCGCATCCTGGTGGACGGCATGCGTGAGATGGGCTTCGAAACCCTGTTGCCCGATGCCCTGCAGGCCCCCATCATCGTCACCTTCAAGGAGGCCGCCGACCCGGCCTTCGACTTCCAGGATTTCTACAACCGGGTGAAGGACGGGGGCTACGTGCTGTACCCCGGCAAGCTGACGGTGGCGCCCAGCTTCCGCATCGGCTGCATCGGCCACCTGGGGGCCGACGACATGCGCGCCGCCCTGGACACCATGCGCGCCATCCTGCACGACATGGGCGTGACCAACGGCGCCCCCGCCAAGGCTGCTTGATCTACGAGGACAGGAATTCCATGACCGAACACCCCGCCGCCGTCACCGTCAACGACCGCACCTACGCCTGGCCCGACCGGCCCCTGGTGGTGGTGTGCATCGACGGTTCCCAGCCCGAATACATCGAACAGGCCGTGGCCGGCGGGCACATGCCCTACACGGCCGCCATGCTGGCCCGGGGCGCCGACCTGCGGGCCGACTGCGTGGTGCCCAGCTTCACCAACCCCAACAACCTGTCCATCGTCACCGGCCGCCCACCGGCCGTGCACGGCATTTCCGGCAACTTCTTCCTGGACCCGGACACCGGCCAGGAAGTGATGATGAACGATCCGCGCTTCCTGCGCGCCGGCACCATCTTCAAGGCGTTCCAGGACGCCGGCGCCGCCATCGCCATCGTCACCGCCAAGGACAAGCTGCGCCGCCTGCTGGGCCACGGCCTGGACATGGCCAAGGGCACGGCCGTGTGCTTCTCGTCGGAAAAGGCCGACGAGACGACCCTGGCCGAACACGGCATCGACAACGCCCAGGCCATGGTCGGCCGGCCCATCCCCGACGTCTATTCGGCCGAGCTGTCGGAGTTCATCTTCGATGCCGGGGTCAAGCTCATGGAAAGCCGGCGGCCGGACATCATGTACCTGTCCACCACCGACTACATCCAGCACAAGCACGCCCCCGGCACGCCGGTGGCCAACGCCTTCTACGCCATGATGGACGGCTACTGGGCCAAGCTGGATGCCCTGGGCGCCACCGTGGCGCTGACCGCCGACCACGGCATGAACGCCAAGTTCAACGCCGACGGCCAGCCCGACGTGATCTACCTGCAGGATGTGCTGGACGACATGCTGGGCGTTGGGGCAACACGGGTGATCCTGCCCATCACCGACCCCTACGTGGTGCACCACGGGGCCCTGGGCTCGTTCGCCACGGCCTACCTGCCCGCCGGCACGGACCCGGCCCAGGTGTGCGGCCGCCTGGCCACCCTGGACGGCATCGAGGCCGCCCTGACCAACGCCGAGGGCTGCGCCCGGTTCGAACTGCCCACCGACCGCCTTGGCGACATCATCGTGGTCTCGGCCCGCAACAAGGTGATCGGCACCAGCCCGGCGCGCCACGACCTGAGCCAGCTCAAGGAGCCGCTCCGCTCCCACGGCGGGGCGGCGGACCAGCGGGTGCCGCTGATCGTCAACCGCCCCGTTTCCGGCGTCGCCCCCGACCGGGCGCTGCGCAACTTCGACATCTTCGACATCGCCCTCAACCACACGGCCCAGGACTGACTTCCATGGACATCTCCACCAAAATCCTCAACGAATCCATGCGCATCGGCGGCCAGAAGGTGGACGGCGACAACGGCCGCCTGGACGTCATGAACCCCTACACCAACCAGGTGGTGGGCACCGTGCCCCGGGCCAGCCGGGCCCAGGTGGCCCAGGCGTTCGACATCGCGGCGGCCTACAAGCCCACCCTGACCCGCTACGAGCGCCAGCAGATCCTGTCGAAGACGGCCGAGATCCTGGTGTCGCGGCGAGAAGAGATTTCCGACCTGATCACCGCCGAATGCGGCCTGTCGAAGAAGGACTCGCGCTACGAGGTGGGGCGGTCGTTCGACGTGTTCACCCTGACCGGCCAGCTGTGCATCCTGGACGACGGCGAGATCTTTTCCTGCGACCTGACGCCCCACGGCCAGAAGCGCAAGATCTTCACCCAGCGCGACCCCCTGCTGGGGGTGATCAGCGCCATCACGCCGTTCAACCACCCGCTCAACATGGTGGCCCACAAGGTGGCGCCCTCCATCGCCACCAACAACCGCATGGTCTGCAAGCCCACCGAGCTGACGCCCCTGACCTGCCTGCTGCTGGCCGACGTGCTGTACGAGGCCGGCCTGCCGCCCGAGATGTTCCAGGTGGTCACCGGCCTGCCCGCCGACGTGGGCGAGGAGATGATCACCAACAAGCACATCGACCTGATCACCTTCACCGGCGGCGTGCCCGTGGGCAAGATGATCGCCGAGAAGGCCGGCTACCGCCGCACGGTGCTGGAACTGGGCGGCAACGCGCCGCTGATCGTCATGGAGGACGCCGATCTGGAGCGCGCCGCCACCCTGGCCGTGGCCGGGGCGACCAAGAATTCCGGCCAGCGCTGCACGGCGGTGAAGCGCATCCTGGTGGTGGACTCCATCGCCGACGACTTCGCCGCCCTGGTGACGGAGAAGGCCAAGAAGCTGGTCTACGGCGACCCCATGGACGAGGCCACCGACGTGGGCACGGTGATCCACGAGCAGGCGGCCATCACCTTCCAGCGCCGGGTGACCGAGGCCGTGGCCGCCGGCGCCACCCTGCTGCACGGCAACAACCGGGAAGGGGCGGTGTTCCCGCCCACGGTGGTGGACCACGTGCCCTGGGACAGCGAACTGGTGATGGAGGAAACCTTCGGCCCGGCCGTGCCCATCGTGCGCATCAAGGACATCGACGAGGCCATCCGGGTGGCCAACGGCACGGCCTTCGGCCTGTCGTCGGGGGTGTGCACCAACCGGCTGGACTACATCACCCGGTTCATCAACGAGCTGAACCACGGCACGGTGAACATCTGGGAGGTGCCCGGCTACCGCATCGAGATGTCGCCCTTCGGCGGCATCAAGGATTCGGGCCTGGGCTACAAGGAAGGCGTGATCGAGGCCATGAAGAGCTTCACCAACGTGAAGACCTTCTCCCTGCCCTGGGCGTGACGCCGGGCCGGGAGCATTGAGGAACGACGACCAGGGGGGCGCTTCGGCGCTTGTTAACGCAAAAAATCTCTGATATTTTCCTCATAACGCAATCTCGGCGCCGAGGAGCATATGAAAGACCCGATTGCCCGCATCCTGGCCGACTTCCCGGCAGACTTTTTTAAAGGCCTCGTCGAACAAATGGACGCGGCGTTCGCTAAGGCTCTGCTTTTAACGCGCAAGCACTACGATGAACCCGAGCGGGCCAACATGCTCGGGCAGGCTCGCCATGCCTGTTGCGAGGAAGCGTTCAGGGCGGCTGCGCAGGATGCAGGTGTGGCGGCGATTGCGCCGCACACTCATCCCGCCGGTGGCCGTTATAGCCTCGTCAGCAGCAAAGGCGTGCATCTGATTCGTGGCAACGTGCAGGCGCATTGCGGCCCGCCTCGGCCGACACGGTTTCGGAGTGCATGGGCGGAGCTGAATGCTTGGCTGAACCCGATTCAGCTGGACCTCCTTAAGACGGTGCCCATGCCGTCTTCGGAACAGCTTTGCGGAGTGATCGTCGTAACGGCGCACCGTCGAAACAGCGACCCGAGCATCCCGGCGTTCGTGGGTCTGGGGATTCCGCGCAGCGACTTGTCGGAATGGGTGCTTCTGGAGCCGGTCCACAAACTGCTGGCCCGATACCACGATCTTGAGACGAAGGCCCGCACGATGCCCGAGGCCCCGGTCGAAGTGAAGGACCGAGCCATTCCGCGTCTCAAGAAAACATCGGACCGCGATCCAAAAGACTAGACCCCGGCAACGGGGCCGGGGAGAAAAACCATGCGCAGTGGCATACCAGGGTTCAGAGCCGAGCGACTGGTAGAGGCCCGGGATTCCCGGGGTCTTACACAAGTGGCGCTCGCTGAACTGATCAACCGAACGAGCTCCAGCATTTCACGCTGGGAGGGCGGGGGGCAGTTACCCGAACCGGAAGCCATGGAGGCGCTGGCGCGCGCTCTTAACGTGCCGATCGCGTTTTTTCTCCGACCGCTGCCGGATCATGGTCCGGCTCCTATGTTCTTCCGGTCGATGGCGAGCACCACGCAGTCGGTTCGCAAGAGGACACAGGCTCGGATGCGATGGGCACAAGATATCGCGCTGAGTCTCCAAGAATTGGTGGATTTACCAGAGGTCAACGTGCCTCGCCTGGACGTGACCGACCACCGAGAAATCCGAGACGAAGATGTTGAGCGAATGGCGAACGAATGCCGGGCAGCATGGGAATTGGGTGCAGGCCCAATTGCTGATGTGCTGCTCGTTCTCGAAAACGCCGGAATTGTCGTCGTCAAAGAGGAAGTAGGGACCGTCACGATGGACGGTCTATCGAATTGGTCAGCAGCGGATAATCGGCCCTACGTACTAATCGCGCGTGACAAAGACACCTGTGTCCGGTCGCGGATGGATGCGGCGCACGAGCTGGGGCACTTGGTACTGCACCACAGCCTTAAGCCGAAAACCCTGAACAACAGCGCCGATTTTAAGGAGATCGAGCGACAGGCGTTCGATTTTGCCGGAGCGTTCTTAATGCCCGCAGAGAGCTTCTCTGCGGAAATCTGGTCGCCTTCGCTTAACGCTTTCGTAGCGCTAAAGGAACGCTGGAGGGCGTCAGTCGGGGCAATGATCATGCGCTGCGCCAAACTTTACATGCTGAGCGAGGAACATCAGCGGCGGCTTTGGAAGTATTACAGCTCACGAGGCTGGCGAAAGAGCGAGCCCTTAGACGATGAATTTGTACCGGAACACCCGCGCTTGCTGAGCAGGTCAGTGCGACTGCTGATCGAGGAAAAAGTGCGTATACGCGAAGAGCTGCTGAGCGACTTCAGGCTCCATGGCCCGGATGTTGAAGCATTGTGCGGGCTGCCACGGGGCTATATGACAACCGAGGCCGCTGAAGTGGTGGAACTGCCCAAGTTGAAACGCACAGTGAATCCTGCTGAAGGCGGTGGTTTGGTGGTGCCGTTTAACAGGGATCAATCAAGCGAGTAGAGAATCGACACAGTTCGCCCGCGTGCGGGCTTATCACGCCGAATGGAACATGACGCCCGTCTATCGTGACGGGCACTTCCTGGGCTGGTACTGACGCCCGGCCCACGGGATTACGGTGACGGGATTACGGTGACAGTTTGGATTACGGTGGGATTACGGTGACGGATTGCGGTGACAGTGACGGATTACGGTGGACGGATTACGGGATTACGGTGACAGTTTACTTTTTCCGCGGGACATTCCGGATGATGCGTTCAGGTCCATCATGCAGAAGACCGTCTACGACGAAGCCATCCGAAGAGGACTCATGGACAAGGACACAGCGGCTCGGGCCCTTGAACAGGCCACAAGGATCAAGAACGGCAAGGAGAGCGGCGACATGCCCGTCGGCGCATTCTTGGCTGTCGCCATCGGATCGTTTGCCGCAAGCTCCAATGAGGACTGAAAGTCCTGACAAGAAATGGAACAGGCGGGCCCAGCCCCCTGTTCCATTCATGCACCCAAAAATTTCATGAGTTTTTTAATATCTCTATTGTGACGCTGCGCACCTCTATAAAGTACCTTAACCATCCTAATTTTCTCCTTTTTTTGAAAAATAAGGTCATGAACTCCCCAAAATCCTTTGAATTCTTCTTTATAAATATCGTGAATTGACATGCGTGCATCTTCAATGGCTCTATTCACTTCGCTATAGAACTTATCCTTGTTCCCTGCGATCCACAGCATCATCAAGTCCGACGCAAGGGGATGGCCGTCGCTCCGGCTTGGATAGAATCTGTCCGCATAGCCCCGCAACGTCCGCCCCTGCTCCACGTAGGGCTTGATCAATGCCACCCAATAGTCGTTGATCTCCCGGCCCAGCGCCTCGATGCCGATGTCCTTGGCCGTCACGCAAGTGAAGGCGTAGGGGCTCGGTTGGACATACCAGGCGTGGCAATTGATGAAGAACGGGAAGTCGGGCTCCGGCACCGATTTTCGCCATCGCCGGAACCGCTCCCAACGGGGCAGGCTGTCGCGCCACCGCCGCCAGCGATACCAATTGGTCATCTGATCGGCGTCGAA
>JAGREA010000199.1 GCA_020446745.1 Rhodobacterales bacterium
CCGGCCATGATGGCGCAGCCCGGCCCGATGGTGGCCGAGGGCGCCACGGCGGCGGCCGGATGGATGACCGACAGCGGCGTCAGGCCCGATCCGCGGGCGCGGTCGTAGATGGAGGCCCGGGCCCGGTTGTCGCGGGTGCTGCCCACGCCGACGATGAAGTGGGTGAAGCCCTGGCTCAGGGCCTCGGCCAGGAAGCTGTCGTCGCCCAGCACCGGCGCGCCCAGCAGGTCGCTGCCGATGCGCCGGGGGTCGGCGTCCAGCACCGCAATGCGCTCGGCCACGCCGGCGCGTTGCAGGGCATCGACCACCACGGCACCGTGGCCGCCGCCACCGATCACCAGACAGGCGGTCATCGGTCCAACCCCTCGAGCAGACCTTCCGAGATCTGCAGGTTGATGTTGATCAGGGTGTCCAGGGTCTGGGGCGCCATCTCGACGCCCTGGCTGACGATGGTTTCCGTGATGAAGGTGCTGAGCTGCGCCAGATTGCGCCGCGTTTCCGCCGGCAGGGGGCTGCGGTCGTCGGAGACCAGCACGCGGATGGCCACCCACAGTTCCATGTTGTGGTTCAGGGCCTGGGCCAGCAGGCCCGGATTGGCCCGGCCCTGGTCCAGCATCACCGCGGCCTGGGACAGGCCGAAGGCTTCCTCCTCGGTCACCGACAGGCTGGCGTCCTGCCCGGCGCTTTCACGGATCATGGCCGTGTCCCCCCCTGGATTATCGCCATTGCAGGGAGTGTATGGACTTTGGCCGGGAAAGGAAATCCCCCAGAAAAGCGGCGATTCGGCCGCCGTCGGAACGGATCAGACGGAAAACCCGCCCAGCTTGGTCTCCAGGTATTCGGCGATGCCGTCGCGGCCGCCCTCGCGACCCAGGCCGCTTTCCTTCATCCCGCCGAAGGGCGCCGCGGCCGAGGTGGGGTTGATGTCGTTGATGCCCACCAGGCCGAAGCGCAGGCCCTCGAAGGCCCGCATGGCCCGGCCGATGTCGCGGGTGTAGACATAGGCCGCCAGGCCGTAGGTGGAATCGTTGGCCATGGCGATCACGTCGTCGTCGTCGCCGAAGGGGATCACCGGGGCCACGGGGCCGAAGGTTTCCTCGCGGTAGATGGTCATGTCCGGCGTCACCCCGGCCAGCACCGTGGGGGCGTAGAAGTAGCCCTTGTCCAGGCCGCCGTCGGTCAGCCGCTGGCCGCCGGCCACCAGGGTGGCGCCCTTGTCCACGGCGTCGGCCACCTGGCGCTCCACCTTGTCGATGGCCGCCGGACCCACCAGGGGGCCGATGCCCACGCCGTCTTCCAGCCCGTTGCCGGCCTTCAGGCGGTCCACCCGCTGGCGCAGCACGTCCAGGAAGGTGTCCAGGATGCTTTCATGGACGAACAGGCGGTTGGGGCTGATGCAGGCCTGGCCGGCGTTCAGGAACTTCACCGCCGCGGCGCCCTTGGCGGCCAGCACGGGATCGGCATCGGGATAGACGATCAGCGGCGCGTGGCCGCCCAGTTCCAGCGAGATGCGCTTCATCTGCTGCGCCGCCTGGCTGGCCAGCATCTTGCCCACGGCCGTGGAGCCGGTGAAGGTGACCTTGCGCACCGAAGGGTGGGTCAGCAGGGCGTCGCCGATGGGCTTGGGGTCCCGCCCGGTGACCAGGTTGACCACGCCGGCGGGGATGCCGGCCTCCTCGAAGATCCGGAACATCATCACGGCGCACAGCGGCGTGGCCTCGGCCGGCTTCAGCACCACCGTGCAGCCGGCGGCCAGGGCCGGGCCGATCTTCCGCGTGACCATGGACACCGGATAGTTCCACGGCGTGATGGCCGCCACCACGCCCACCGGCTGCTTGATCACCAGCAACCGCTGGTCGGCGCGCTGGGACGGGATGGTCTCGCCGTACACCCGCTTGGCTTCCTCGGCGTACCATTGCAGGAAGTCGGCGCCGTACTGCACCTCGGCCAGGGCCGCCTTCAGGGGCTTGCCCTGTTCCAGGGTCATCTGGCGGGCCAGATCGGCCTTGCGGGCCATCATCAGGGCGTGGGCCTTGGCCAGGTAGCCGGCCCGCTGATAGGCGGTCAGCCCGGCCCAGCCGGCGAAGGCCTTCTCGGCGGCTTCCACGGCGCGGGCGGCGTCGCGCCCGTCACCGTCGGGCACGGTATCCAGGACCTCGCCGGTGGCCGGGTTGGTGACGTCGAAACGGGCGCCCGAGGCGGCCTCGCACCACTGTCCGTCGATGTACATGGCCTGGAACTCCCCCGTCTTCGTTGTCGAACACAATTGTTCGTACCCCTATATAATCGTGCCGGCCCGCCGGGAAAAGGGGGTGCACGGCCCGCCGGGCGTCCCTCGCCGGCCCCGTTGATCCATGATCACCTTCTGATGAACGCTAGAGTTTCTCGGATGTGCCGTCGCCGCCACCGGCCCGGCCGGCGAACAGCCGGAACAGGGACGGGAACACCATGATCACGAACACGATGCGCACCAGGTGGTGGGTGGCCACGAAGGCCGGGTCGGCGTTCATGGCCAGGCTGATCAGGCTCATTTCCGGCAGGCCGCCGGGCGAGAAGGCCAGCAGCACGTGGGTGAAGGGCAGGCCCGTCACCGCCTGCACGGCCTGGGCGCAGGCGAAGGCGATCACCAGCATGATCAGGGTGGTGCCGGCGCCCAGCATGAGGATGCCGAACACCCGCTTCAGGGGCACGTCGACGAACCGGCAGCCGATGGTGGCCCCCAGCACCACCTGGGCCAGGGCGACGATCTCGCCGGGCGGGCGGGCCGCCGTGGCCCCGGCCAGGTGCAGGCCGGCGCTGACCACCATGGGCCCCACCATGGCCGCCGCCGGAATGCGCAGGCGCCGGGCCAGGGGATAGCCCACCAGGGCGCAGGCCACCAGCAGCAGGGCGTCCAGGCCGGCGATGTCCTCCACCCGGCCCATGCGCGACATGCCGGTGGGCACGAAGCCCTCGAACAGGCGGAAGTACAGGGGGATCAGCAGCACCGTGACCATGATGCGCACGGTATGCATCAGCGAGATGGTGCGGTCGTCGCCGCCCATGGCGCTGCCCACCACGATCATTTCGCTGAGGCCCCCGGGGGCGGCCGAGAAATAGGCCGTGACCGGGCCGAACCCGGCCAGGCGGCGCAGCAGGGCGAAGATGACCACGGCGATGCCCAGGGAATAGAGCAGCAGGGGGATCAGGCTGCCCCACCAGGCCGTGGCCCGGCCCAGGGTGTCGGGGGTGAAGGCGCTGCCCAGCATGATCCCCAGCACGCCCACCATGACCGTGCGCAGCGGCATCCAGGCGCGGATGGGCAGGCCCAGCATGGCCGCGGCGGTGGTGGCGCACATGGCGCCGGTCATCCACGGCAGGGGGATGGTCAGCAGGTTGAACAGCAGCCCGCCGCCGGCGCCGATGGCCAGGGCCAGAAGAACGGAAGCCACGTGCCGCGCCCGCGCGCCCGCCGCCTCGCCGCTCACGGCTGGAACTGTTCCTTGAGGATGCGTTCTTCCAGGTTGTGCTCGCGGTCGAACAGCAGGGTGTGGGACACGCTGCGGTCCTCGCGCACCACCACCCGGGCCACCTCGCGCACTTCCGTGTAGTCGGCCACGGCGCTGACCCGGCGTTCGGTGGGGTCCAGGATCTCGAAGGTCACCTTGGCGCCGTGGGGCAGCAGGGCGCCGCGCCAGCGCCGCGGGCGGTAGGCGCTGATGGGGGTCAGGGCCAGAACGCCCGCCCCCAGGGGGATGATGGGCCCGAAGACGGAATAGTTGTAGGCCGTGCTGCCGGCCGGGGTGGCCAGCAGGGCGCCGTCGCAGATCACCTCGGGCAGGCGTTCCACGCCGTCCACCAGGATGCGGATCTTGGCCGCCATGCGGGTTTCGCGCAGCACCGACACCTCGTTGATGGCCAGGGCCCGGTGGCGCCGGCCGGCGGTGTCGGTGGCGTTCATGCGCAGGGGGTGAAGCTGGATCGGCTCGGCCCGTTCCAGGCGCGCCAGCAGCCTGTCCTCGCTGTACTGGTTCATCAGGAAGCCCACCGAGCCCTGGTTCATGCCGTAGATGGGCGTGCCCTTGCGCAGGTGCTTGTGCAGGGTGCGCAGCATGAAGCCGTCGCCGCCCAGGGCGACGATGACGTCGGCCTCGTTCAGGGGCACCGTCGCGTGGGCCGCCATCAGGCGCTTGCGGGCCTCCTTGGCGACCGCGGTGGGCGCGGCGACGATGGCGATCTTGGGCACGGTCATGGCGGCGGGTCCGGACGGGACGGAAGCGGCGGGTGTCTTGGCGCGAGTATAGACCACGGCGGGGCCCGGTCACGCGGAAACGCGCCGGCTTGCGCGGGCGGGGGGCGCCTCAGCCGCCGGTGACGCTCATGTGCCGGCCCACGGCGGGGCGGTTGTGGCGGTCGATGATGAAGTCGTGGCCCTTGGGCTTGCGGCCGATGGCCTCGTCGATGGCCGCCAGCACGGCGTCGTCGCCTTCCGACCGGCGCAGGGCGGCCCGCAGGTCGGCGCTGTCCTCCTGGCCCAGGCACATGTAGAGCTGGCCGGTGCAGGTGAGCCGCACCCGGTTGCAGGATTCACAGAAGTTGTGGGTCATGGGGGTGATGAAGCCCACCCGGCCGCCGGTTTCCGCCACCCGGGCATAGCGCGCCGGGCCGCCCGTGCGGTCGGGCACGTCGGTCAGGGTCCACAGGGCCTCCAGGCGGCGGCGCACCTCGGTCAGGGGCAGGTACTGGTCCACCCGGTAGCCGTCCACGTCGCCCATGGGCATGGTCTCGATGAACGTCAGGTCATAGCCCCGCGCGCCGCACCAGCGCACCAGTTCGTCGAAGGCGTCCTCGTTCAGGCCGCGCATGGCCACGGCGTTGATCTTGATCTTCAGGCCCGCCGCGGTGGCCGCGTCCAGGCCCTGCATCACCCGTTCCAGGTCGCCCCGGCCCCGGGTGATGGTGTGGAAGCGTTCCGGGTCGGTGGTGTCCATGGACACGTTCAGGCGCCGCACCCCGGCGTCGTACAGGTCGTCGGCGAAGCGGTAGAGCTGGCTGCCGTTGGTGGTCAGGGTCAGTTCGTCCAGGCCGCCGTCGCCGATGTGCCGCCCCAGGTTGCGGATCAGGGTCATCACGTTGCGGCGCACCAGGGGCTCGCCGCCGGTCAGGCGCAGCTTGCGCACGCCCCGCTTGATGAAGGCCCCGCACAGGCGCTCCAGTTCCTCCAGGCTCAGCACCTCCTGCTTGGGCAGGAAGGTCATGTCCTCGGCCATGCAGTAGACGCAGCGGAAGTCGCAGCGGTCGGTGACCGATACCCGCAGGTAGGTGATGTGGCGACCGAACGGGTCGATCATGTTTTCGGGTCCTGGGTCCTGTTTCCGGCGGCCGCCGCCGGGGCGCGAAAGCGTTCGGATCAAATGGATATAACGCCATCCTCAACATACGCCGCCACGGCCGGAAAATCGCCCCCAACTTTCCTGGGGATTTTGGAGTTTTCAGGAATTGACGCAGACTTTTGGCAAAATTCACGCTAGCATGCAAAAAAACGCAGACAGCGGCTCTGGATGGGGGAAGCGATCTTGACCGAACTGATGAATACCCGCGAAGTGGCCGAATACCTGCGGATCAAGGAACGCAAGGTGTACGACCTGGTGGGTTCGCGGTCCATCCCCTGCACCCGGGTGACCGGCAAGTGGCTGTTCCCCAAAAGCCAGATCGACCGCTGGATCGCCAAGGCCACCACGGTGCCGGCCGGCACCGGGCCCGAATACGAGCCGGCGCCGCCGGTGATCGCCGGCAGCCAGGACCCGCTGCTGGACTGGGCGGTGCGGGAATCCGGCTGCAACCTGGCGATGATGACGGGCGGCAGCCTGGACGGCCTGCGCCGCATGGCCGACAACACGGCCATGATGGCCGGCATGCACGTGCTGGACGCCGACAGCGGCGACTACAACGTACCCCTGGTGCGGGAATCGGGCCCGGCCCGGGGCGTGGTGCTGGTCGAATGGGCGCGCCGCCGCCAGGGCCTGGTGCTGGCCCCGGGCAACCCGCTGAACATCCAGTCCATGGCCGACCTGCGCGAGCGCAAGGCCCGCCTGGCCCTGCGCCAGGCCGAGGCCGGCAGCCAGCTTCTGCTGGTGCACTTGCTGTCGGAAGCCGGAGTGCGGCTGGCCGACCTGACCTGCCTGGACCATCCGGCCCGGTCGGAAACGGACCTGGGCCTGGCGGTGCTGGAGGACAAGGCCGACGCCGGGGTGGCCGTTTCGGCGGTGGCGCAGCGCTTCCGCCTGGACTTCCTGCCGCTGCACGAGGAGCGGTTCGACCTGCTGGTGCGGCGCCGCGACTATTTCGAGCCGCCGGTGCAGGCCCTGCTGGCCTTCGCCCAGACCGCCGAGTTCCGCGACCGGGCCGCCGAGATGGGCGGCTACGACATCACCGGCCTGGGCCGCGTGGTCTACAACGCGCCCTAGCCGGCGGAGATGTGCCGGTTGAAAGGCCCCTTTAACCACAGAGGCACAGAGGCACAGAGAGGCTGTGCCGGTGGTTGGGCCTTACTCACCACAGAGAACACAGAGAGGCACAGAGAATCCACAGAGGCTTCGCAGCGCGAAGCAGAAAGGATTGCGCGCGAAGCGCGCCTCTTCTTCTTCTTTGTGGCTCCTCTGTGCACCTCTGTGTTCTCTGTGGTGAAAGAATCCTTTCCAACGGCACGGCGCAGCTAAAATGAAAAGGGGGAGGCGCCAGGGCCTCCCCCTTGTGCTCCTCCCCGCCAGGCGGGATCAGCCGCCGGCGCTGGGGGTGAACAGCTGCTCGCCGCCCACCTTGAAGTCGGCGATGGCCTGCTGGCCGTCCTTGGACACCAGCCAGTCGATGAAGGCCTGGCCGTCGGCGGACTTCACGTGCGGGTGCTTCTTGGCGCTCACCAGGATCACGCCGTAGGGGTTGAACAGGCGCGGGTCGCCCTCGACCACCACCACCAGGTCGCCCCGGTTCTTGAACGACAGCCAGGTGCCCCGGTCGGTCAGGGCGTAGGCGTTCATGGCCACGGCCGTGTTCAGGGTGGCGCCCATGCCCGAGCCGGTCTCGCGGTACCAGGTGCCGGACGCCGCCGCGGCGTCCACGCCGGCCGCCTTCCACAGGCCCTTTTCCTTCTTGTGGGTGCCGGAATCGTCGCCCCGCGAGGCGAACGGCGCCTTGGCGTCGGCGATGGTCTTCATGGCCGCGGCGGCGTCCTTGCCGCCCTTGATGCCGGCCGGGTCGGCCTGGGGCCCGACGATGACGAAGTCGTTGTACATCACGTCAAAGCGCTTCACGCCGAAGCCCTCGGCCACGAACTTCTCCTCGGACGGGCGGTGGTGCACGAACAGCACGTCGGCGTCGCCGTCCTGGGCCATGCGGATGGCCTTGCCGGTGCCCACGGCGACCACCCGCACCTCGATGCCCGTGGCGGCCTGGAACTTGGGCAGGATGAAGCCGAACAGGCCCGAGTTCTGGGTCGAGGTGGTGGACGCCACGGTGATGAAGCGGTCGGCCGCCTGGGCCGTGGGGGTCACCAGCGGCGCCAGGGCCAGGGACGTAGCGACGGTCAGGGCGGCGCCCAGCAGGGCGCGGCGGGTCAAAGTACGGATCATCGAGAGTGCCTCCTTGTCAGTCGTTTCGTATGGATTGGGTTTGGTTCCTAGGGATCATGTCGGGGGTCGCGCTCCTTGCGGCGGCGCCACCACAGCAGCTCGCCGCGCACGAACATTTGCGCCAGGTCGTTGGCCGGCTCGGTGAAGAACCGTTCGGCCGGCGACATTTCCAGCAGGCGGCCGCGGTGCAGGAACATCACCTCGTCGGCCAGGCGGCGGGCCTGGCCCAGGTCGTGGGTGGTCATGACGATGCGCGTGCCCTGGGCCCGGATGGCGGTGATGATGGCTTCCAGGGCGTGGGTGGCGGCCGGGTCCAGGCTGGCCGTGGGCTCGTCCAGGAACAGCACCTGGGGGCGCAGGGCCCAGGCCCGGGCCAGGGCCAGCTTCTGCTGCTCGCCGCCGCTCAGCACCCGGGCCGGCATGCGGGCCCGCCCGGCCAGGCCGGTGTGGGACAACACCTCCTCGGTCCGCGCCTTGCGCTCGGCCCGGCTCAGGCCGCGCAGGCCCAGGGCGTAGTCCACGTTGGCGGCCACCGAGCGGCGCATCATCACCGGGCGCTGGAACACCATGGCCTGGTGGCGGCGCACCGCCAGGTCGCTGCCGTTGCCCGGCTGGCCGCCGCGCGTGGTGCCGTGCCAGATCACCTGGCCCGCATGGGGCGCCAGCAGGCCGTGGCACAGGCGCAGCAGCAGGCTCTTGCCGGCCCCGTTGGGGCCCACGACGATGGTCGTGCGGTCCCCCGACAGGGTGAACGACATGTCCTTGATCAGCTTCTTGCCGCCGGCCTGGAACACCACGTCGCGCAGCTCCAGCGGCAGGATGGCGCGCCCCTTGTCGGCCTTGCTTCGGTCCGACATGGTCAGGCGAGCTGCCGCTTCTGGGCGGCATCCTTGACCAGGTAGACGGCGGCGTTCACGGCCACGGACAGGGTGACCAGCACGATCCCCAGGCCCAGGGCCAGGGCCAGGTCGCCCTTGCTGACCTCAAGCGCGATGGAGGTGGTCATCACCCGGGTCACGTGGTCGATGTTGCCGCCCACGATCATCACCGCGCCCACCTCGGCACTGGCCCGGCCGAAGCCGGCCAGCACGGCGGTCAGCAGGGAGAAGCGGGCGTCCCACAGCAGGGCCGTGACGGCCCGGCCGGGCCCGGCGCCGAACGACTGCAGCTGCTCGGCGTATTCGTCCCACAGGTCCTCGATCACCTGGCGGGCCAGGGCGGCGATGATGGGGGTGATCAGGATCATCTGGGCGATGGTCATGGCCAGGGGGGTGAACAGCAGGCCCAGCACCCCCAGGGGCCCGGCCCGCGACAGCATCAGGTACACCACCAGCCCCACCACCACCGGCGGCAGGCCCATCAGGGCGTTCAGCAGCACCACCAGGATCTTGCGGCCGGGGAAGCGGAACAGGGCCAGGGCGGCCCCCAGGGGCAGCCCGACCACCGCCGCCACGGCGACGGCGGTCAGGCTGATGCGCAGGGACAGGCTGACGATTTCAGCCAGATCCCCTTCCCAATCGAGCACGAGCGTGATCGCGGCCTGGAACGCGGCCCCGAAATCCGTCACGCCTTCCTCCCCAAAGCAACTGTGTTTTTTACGTCCATTCGCGAGTTGGATGATTCATTGCAGGAAAAAACATAAAACTGCAACCCCCTTTTCCCGACGTGGGGGTTCGGGCCCGGGGCGGGTTGGGGAAGGGCCGGGGAAGGCGCCGTCGCGGCGGGCCGGTCGCGGTCCCTTGACAGCGGTTCGCCGGCCGGTCATCACAGGGCTTGAGGGCATCACAGGGCATGAGCATGACAACCGGAACGTCCACCCCGCCGCCGGCCGAATTCCTGGTCCAGCCGGACCCCGACGACCCGCGCCTGACCCGCACCGTGGCCGGCGTGGACCAGCACGGCGATCCCCTGACCACCTCGGTCACCGTGGAACGGCCCCTGACGCTCTACCTGAACGGCCAGGAGATCGTCACCATGATGACCATCGGCGACTATCCCGATTACCTGGCCGTGGGCTACCTGCTGAACCAGAACATGCTGCGGGCCGACGACGAGATCACCGGCGTGGACTACGACGAGGTGATCGACGTGGTGGTGGTGCGCACGGCGCGCCAGACCAACTACGAGGACAAGCTGAAGAAGAAGACGCTCACGTCCGGCTGTGCCCAGGGCACGGTGTTCGGCGACGTGATGGAAAAGTTCGACCAGGCCCACCTGCCGGCCGAGGCGGTGCTGCACACCTCGTGGCTCTACAGCCTGCTGAAGAAGATCAACACGGCGCCCAGCCTGTACCTGGGGGCCGGGGCCATCCACGGCTGCGTGCTGTGCCAGGGCGACCGGCCGCTGGTCTACATGGAGGACGTGGGTCGCCACAACGCGGTGGACAAGATCGCCGGCTACATGCACCTGCACGGCCTGGGGGGCGCCGACAAGATGTTCTACACCACCGGCCGCCTGACCAGCGAGATGGTCATCAAGACCGTGCAGATGGGCATTCCCATCCTGATCTCGCGCTCGGGCTTCACGGCCTGGGGGGTGGACCTGGCGCGCCGGGCGGGGCTGACCCTGATCGGCCGGGCCAAGGGCAAGCGGTTCATCGCCCTGTCGGGGCAGGAGCGCATCCGCTTCGACGCCGACCCGGCCCACGCCGACGACGAGCCCCGCCACCTGCAGCGCAAGGGCAGCCGGTGATGGGCGCGTCCTATCCGCCGCGGCCCGTCGGGGTGCTCCTGGCCGGCGGCCTGTCCAGGCGCATGGGCGGCGGCGACAAGGGCCTGAAGGTGCTGGGCGGCCGCCCGGTGCTGGACCACGTGGTGGCCCGGGCCCGGCCCCAGGTGGACCGGCTGATCCTCAACGCCGCCGGCGATCCGGCCCGCTTCGCCGCCTACGGCCTGCCCGTGGTGCCCGACGTGGTGGAGGGCTTCGCCGGGCCCCTGGCCGGGGTGCTGACGGGCCTGGAATGGGCCGCCGCGAACGTGCCCGGGGCCCGCCACGTGGTGACCTTCGCCTGCGACGCCCCGTTCCTGCCCACCGACCTGGTGGATCGCCTGCTGGCCGGCGCCCGGGCCGCCGGGGCGCCCCTGGCCTGCGCCCGCTCGCTGGGGCGGACGCATCCGGTGTTCGGCCTGTGGTCCCTGGACCTGGCGGCCGACCTGCGCCACGCCCTGGTGGACGAGGACCTGCGCAAGATCGACCGCTGGACGGCCCGCCACGGCATCGTTCACGTGGACTTCGACGACCTGGACCAGGCCACCGGCCGCGACCCCTTCTTCAACATCAACCGGCCCGAGGACCTGGCCGAGGCCGAGGCCCTGGCCACGGGCGGTTAGTTGACAGCGGACGGCGACGGTTCTTTCATGGTCCGAGCTTCCGCCGCCGGACCCGATTCATGACCACCGCGCGCAAGACCGCCTCTCGCCAGCCCAAGGTACGCATCCTCATCGGCGCCGCCACGGCCCTGGGGCCGGGCAAGGTGGATCTGCTGGAGGCCATCGCCCGCACCGGCTCCATCGCCGCCGCGGCGCGCGAGAAGAACATGTCCTACCGCCGGGCCTGGTTGCTGGTGGACACCATGAACCGCTGTTTCCGCGACGACCTGGTGGTGCGCACCACCGGCGGGCGCGGCGGCGGCGGGGCCAAGGTCACCCCCATGGGCCTGGACGTGCTGGCCCGCTACCGCGACATGGAGGACAAGGCCGCCGCCAGCGTGCGCGAGGAAGTGGCCGCCTTCGCCGATTTGCTGGCGGAGGAAGAATAGGCGGCGGCGCGCCAAGCGGCACCAACCCTTCGAGACGGCCCTTCGGGCCTCCTCAGGGTGAGGTTTTTCAGTATGTTATGTCCTCATGCTGAGGAGCGCCGCAGGCGCGTCTCGAAGCATTGTCGCCGTCCGCCGTGCCGTCACCGGCCTCCGCTACGACCTCTCCCGCGCCGCCGCCCCCTCATCCGCGAAGTCCGGGTGCTCGGCCGTGGCCGCGTCGTCGAACATGCCGGCGTGGACGCGGCGGAAGTCGGCGATGATGGTGTCGTAGGGCACGTCGGCGAAGGTGCCGCGCTCCTTCAGGTATTCCATGTGCTGGCGCCCCGAGGTGTCGTAGGGGTGCAGCAGGCTGTCTTCCCGGCCGTCGAATTCCAGGGGGTGGACGCCGAACTTCTCGCACATGGCGGCGTTGAAGGCCGGGGTGGATTTCACCCAGGCGCCGTCCACCCAGGTTTCCGTGTAGCCATGCCAGCAGTACACATCGCCCCCCACCATGCGCGACAGGCGCGGCGTGGACAGATGGTTGCGCACGTCCGCGTAACCCACCCGGGCCGGCAGGCCCACCACCCGGCACACGGCCGCCAGCAGGGCCGCCTTGGGGATGCAGAAGCCGCGCCCCCGGCGGATCATGGCGCTGGCCCGGTAGGTGTCCGCCTCGGCATAGGGCACGTAGGGGTCATAGCGCACCTGGTCGCGCACGGCGTAATAGAGCGCCACCACCCGGTCCCGGTCCGTGGCCGTGCCGGCGGCGTGCTGGTGGGCGAAGGCGACGACGTCCGGGTGGTCGCTGTCGACGAACCGCCCGGGGCGGAGAAAGGGGGCAAGATCCTCGGTCATGGCCCCGATGGTAGGGGGCGGCCGGCTCCCGCGCAATGGCCGCGCCCTTTCCCGGACGCCCGGGCCCGTCTATCCTGGGGCTCCACCAGCCACGGGAGACCACCATGAACGACAACGGTGAAGGTCAGGGGCCCAGCCCGGCCGACATGGAAGCCATGCTGGCCCAGCTGAAGGCCTCGGGCCTGTTCGACCAGCTGGCCACCCTGCAGGGCAACCTGCAGGCCATCGGCAAGGACCTGGAATCCCTGGGCGGCCTGGCCACCAGCCGCCTGCAGGAGACCGAGAACCTGGCCACCCACGTGCTGGCCCTGGAATGCATCCTGTCGGTGCTGCTGCGCCAGGTGCCGGTGGACGCCGGCCCGGTGCTGGAGGCCGTGCGCATCCGCACCGCCGGGGCCTCGGGCGACCCCCAGGGCAGCCCGGCCGTGCGCCAGGTGGTGACCGACCTGCTGGGCGAACGGGGCAACGCCTGAGGGGCCACGCCTGAGGGGCCACGCCTGAGGGGCAACGCCAGAGAAGCAACGCCTGGGAGCCCGCTGGGGGCATGGGTCAGGCGGGCGGGTGAACCGGGGAGGCAGGCATGCAACCGCGTCGCATCACCCCTGCAGCGATCACAATTGCAACAAAACGGTCAGAATCCCACAATACGGACCTGACCCACCCCCACCCATCCCGAGCAAGGAGACACGCCGTGACCGGCCTGTTCCGCTTCTTCAAAACCCTGCGCCTGGCGCTGACGGAACCCCGGACCTGGCGCAAGTCCGAGCCCCTGGGCTTCCCCTACACGATGGTGACGACCTTCGTCAGCTTCCACTGACGGGAGCCCCCCCCATTCCACGATGGCCCTTCGAGGCTCGCCGCGCCCGCACCTCAGGGTGAGGGCGGGGCGTGAAGGTACCGTACGGCCTTCATTCTGAGGAGGTCGCGCAGCGGCCGTCTCGAAAGAGGGATGCCGTGCCCGGTGCGGCTTCCGGCTTCCCTTAGTCCACCCGCTCCAGCACCGCGGCGAAGAAACCGTCGGTGTCCGTCGTCGCGGGCGACAGGCGCAGGAACAGGCCCTCGTCGTCGCAAGGGACTGGGCCGTCCAAGGGCCAGGCGTCGGCCACCGGCACCACGGCGAAGTCCGGCCGCCGGTCCAGGAACGCCGCCAGGCGGTCCTCGTTCTCTTCCGCCAGCACCGAACAGGTGACGTAGACCAGCCGCCCGCCGGCCTTAACCAGGGGCGCGGCGTGGTCCAGGATGGCGTCCTGGCGGGCCATCTGCACGGCCACGTCGTCGGCCGACAGGCGCCAGCGGGCCGTGGGGTCGCGGCGCCAGGTGCCCAGGCCCGAGCACGGCACGTCCAGCAGCACCCGGTCGGCCAGGCCCGGGTGGTGGGCGATCCAGGGATCGTCCTCGGTCATCAGCGGGCGCCGCTCCACGGCCGCCGACAGGCCGGCCCGCTTCAGGCGGGGCGCCATGCGGTCCAGGCGGTGGCGGTCGATGTCGCAGGCGATCAGGCGCCCGGCGTTTTCATCGTCGTCATCGGACAGGCCCATGGCATCCGCCAGGGCCAGGGTCTTGCCGCCGGCGCCGGCGCAGAAGTCCACCACCGTCATCCCCGGCGCCGCGCCCACCAGCAGCGACACCAGCTGCGAGCCCTCGTCCTGCACCTCCATCAGGCCCTGGCGGAAGGCCCCCGTGCCGGTCAGGGCGCGGGGCCGGTCCAGGCGCAGGGCCAGGGGGGCCCGGGCGCCGGGGCGGCTGGCGATGCCCTCGGCGGCCAGCATGCCCTGCACCTCGGCCCGGGTGGCGCGCCGCCCGTTGACCCGCAGGTCCACCGGCGCCGGGCGGTTCATGGCCTGCATTTCCGTGTCCAGGCGGCCGGTCCACACCCGGCGCAGGTAGGGGTCGGCCCATTCCGGGTATTCCAGGGCCGTGGGCGGGGGCATCTGCGGATGGGTCAGGGGCTGGCCGTGCAGGGTCTGGGCCAGGGCCGCTTCGGTGGCCGTCAGGGGCTCGGGCGCGTGGCCCTGGCCGCTGAACAGGTCGGCCAGGGCGGCCGGGTGTTCATGGTCCCACAGCACCAGGTCGGCCAGCACCCGGGCCCGGGCGTGGACCAGGGGATCGTTCTTGTCGATGGAACAGCGGTCCAGCCACCAGCCCAGGCGCGACTGGCGGCGCAGCAGGCCATAGAAGCGGTCCGACACCGCCCGGCGGTCGCCCGACCCGGCATAGCGCCGGGCGCGGAAATAGGTTTCCAGCAGCACATCCGGCGCCGGGGCGGCTTCCCGGGGCCCGGCCAGAACCTGGACCAGCAGGTCCAGGACCGCGTTCAGGCGCGCACCGGGCGTCAATTGCCGCCGCGGTAGTTGGGGGCCTCGCGGGTGATGGTCACGTCGTGCACGTGGCTTTCGCGCAGGCCGGCGTTGGTGATGCGGCGGAACTTCGCCCGGCTTTGCAGGTCGGCGATGGTGCGGTTGCCGGTGTAGCCCATGGCCGATTTCAGGCCGCCCACCAGCTGGTGGATCACCGTGCCCACGGGGCCCTTGTAGGGCACCCGGCCCTCGATGCCTTCCGGCACCAGCTTCAGGGTGTCGCCCACGTCCTGCTGGAAGTAGCGGTCGGCCGAGCCCCGGGCCATGGCGCCCAGCGAGCCCATGCCGCGGTAGGACTTGTAGGACCGGCCCTGGTACAGGAACACCTCGCCGGGGCTTTCGTCGGTGCCGGCGAACAGCGAGCCGATCATCACCGAGGAGGCCCCGGCGGCGAGGGCCTTGGCGATGTCGCCCGAATACTTGATGCCGCCGTCGGCGATCACCGGCACGTCGCGGTCCTTGCACACGGACACCACTTCCAGGATGGCCGAAAGCTGGGGCATGCCCACGCCGGCCACCATGCGGGTGGTGCAGATGGTGCCCGGCCCGATGCCCACCTTCACGGCGTCGGCCCCGGCGTTCATCAGCGCCGTGGCGGCCTCGGGCGTGGCGATGTTGCCGGCGATGATCTGCACGTCGTTGGACAGGCGCTTGATCTCTTCCACCGTGCCCAGCACGCCGCGGGAATGGCCGTGGGCGGTATCCACCACGATGACGTCCACCCCGGCGGCCACCAGGGCCTCGGCCCGCACGATGCCGGCCTGGCCCACGCCGGTGGCGGCGGCGGCCCGCAGGCGGCCCTGGCCGTCCTTGCAGGCGTTGGGGAAGCGCTGCGCCTTCTCGATGTCCTTCACCGTGATCAGGCCGATGCAGCGGAAGGCCTCGTCCACCACCAGCAGCTTCTCGATGCGGTGGTGGTGCAGCAGGCGCCGGGCCTCCTCGCGGCTCACGCCTTCGCTGACCGTCACCAGGGGCTTGGCGTCGGTGTGCGGCGTCATCAGCTCGCGCACGGGCTGGCGGGGGTCGGCGGCGAAGCGCACGTCGCGGTTGGTCAGGATGCCCAGCAGGCGGTCGCCCCGGTCGACCACCGGGAAGCCGGAAAAGTGGTTCTCCTCCATCAGGCGCAGGGCGTCGGCCAGGGTGTCGTCGGGGCCCACGGTCAGCGGGTTGACCACCATGCCGCTTTCGAACTTCTTGACCGCGCGGACCTCGCGGGCCTGCTCGTCGGGCTCCAGGTTCTTGTGGATCACGCCGATGCCGCCGGCCTGGGCCATGGCGATGGCCAGGCCGGCTTCGGTGACCGTGTCCATGGCGGCGGAGATCAGCGGAATGCCCAGCTCCACCGACCGGGTCAGGCGGGTCGAGGTGTCGGTCTGGGCGGGAAGAACGTCGGATTCGGCGGGAACCAGCAGGACGTCGTCGAACGTCAGCGCTTCTTGAATTTGCATGCCACCTCCAGGAGCCGGGGTTGGCACGGCATCATACACTTCGCGGGCGGCCTGCCAAGCTGATTCACCGGGGCCCCGGGCCGCCTTCCGGCAGGGTCCTGAAAGCCCAGGAAAAAGGGCTTGGGAAAGGGTTCAGGCGCGGTCCGGCGGGGCGCCCCGGAAGCCCGTGGCGACGACGTAGGATTCCGCCGAATCCTGGCGGCTGGCCGGCGGCTTGGCGTGGCGCACGGTGGCGAAGGCGCGCTTCATGTCGGCCAGCATGGCGTTTTCCGTGCCGCCCCGCAGCACCTTGGCGACGAAGGCGCCGCCCGGGGCCAGCACCTGATAGGCGAAATCCACCGCCGCCTCGCACAGCGCCATGATGCGCAGGTGGTCGGTGGCCGCGTGGCCGGTGGCGTGGGCCGCCATGTCGCTGACCACCAGGTCGGCCGGGCCCTCCAGCGCCGCCTTCAGGCGGTCCGGCGCGTCGGCGTCCAGGAAGTCGCCGGTCAGGATGGTGACGCCGGGGATGGGGTCCATCTCCTGCAGGTCCATGGCCACCACCTGGCCGCCGCCGGGCTTGCCCACCCGCAGGCGCTCGGCCGCCACCTGCGACCAGCCGCCGGGCGCCGCGCCCAGGTCCACCAGCCGCTGGCCCGGCTTCAGCAGGCCGAAGCGGTCGTCCAGCTCGATCAGCTTGAAGGCGGCGCGCGAGGCGAAGCCGTGGCGCCTGGCCGCCGTCACGTAGGGGTCGTTGAGCTGGCGCTGCAGCCAGCGGGTGGACGACGACTTGCGACCCTTGGCTGTGCGCACCCGCACCGTCAGGTCGCGGCCGCCCAGGTTCGCGCCACCCTTGGCGCCGCCCTTCGTGCCGCGCCCTTTGCCGCTTTTGGTCGCCATGGAGAAAGTCCTAGTGCCGGCGCTCGGCCATCATGCGCATGAGCACGCCTTCGCGGATGCCCCGGTCGGCGACCCGCAGCTTGCCCACCGGCCAGCGGTGGCAGATGGCGCCCAGCACGGCGCAGCCGGCCAGCACCAGGTCGGCCCGGTCCTCGCCGATGCACGGCGTGGCGGCGCGGTCCAGGTGGTCCTGGTCGGCCAGGCGGCGGCTGATCTCGGCGATGCGGTCGAAGCCGATGTCCAGGCCATCGACCCGCGAACGGTCGTACCGCGCCAGGCCCAGGGACAGGGCCCCCAGGGTGGTGACGGTGCCCGACGTGCCGACCATCTGCACGTGGCCCTTGGCCACTTCCTGGGCGATGCCGTGGCGCTCGCAGAAGGGGGCCAGGCTGGCCTCCATCTGGGCGATCAGGTCGTGGCAGGCTTCCGGGTTCAGGTCGGCCGGGCCGTAGGTTTCCGTCAGCCCCACCACGCCGGCGGGCAGGGACAGGCTGTCCACGTACTCGGGCGGCTCGCCCTCGGCATAGGACTGGCGCACCCAGATCAGTTCCGTCGAGCCGCCGCCGATGTCGAACAGCAGGGCGTGGGGGGACTGGCCGTCCAGCAGCGGGGCGCAGCCCTCCATGGTCAGGCGGGCCTCCTCCTCGGCGCTGATGGGTTCGGGCTCCAGGCCCGTGGCCTCGGCCACCCGGGCCACGAAGGCATCGGTGTTGCGGGCCTGGCGGCAGGCCTCGGTGGCGACCACCCGGTGCTGGCGCACGTGCTTGTCGCGCATCTTGTCGGCGCAGATCTGCAGCGCGTCGATGGTGCGCACGATGGCGTCGTCGTTCAGGGCGCCGGAACCGGTCAGCCCCTCGCCCAGGCGCACCACGCGCGAGAAGGAATCGATGACGCGGAATCCCCGGGGCGTGGGCCGGGCCACCAGCATGCGGCAGTTGTTCGTGCCCAGGTCCACGGCCGCGTACGCCGGGCCCGTGCCGCGCATGCGGCGGGTCCAGGGATGGGCGGCCCGTCGTGGTGCCCGATGGTGGCGTCCGGGTGAATGCATGGAACGTCGTCCCTCCTGAATACACACATAAGGCATTCCTGCCCGGGTTGGAAGAGGGGAGGGACCTGGGCGACCCAACGGCAACGGCCCGGATTCCCGCCGCCGCAGGTGTGAAAAAGGCGCTGGATTCACCCCAGGCGGTATGCTAATCACTGCCCCCCGCGGGGTGTTTGGCCTATACTGGCGTCGGCCCGCGTGCCCGCCGTTGGGGAATAGTTTAACGGTAGAACGACCGGCTCTGACCCGGTTAGTCCTGGTTCGAATCCAGGTTCCCCAGCCAACGCGCCTTCCCTGCCACCGCACACCGAACACAGACCGTCGGCACCCCGGCCGTCGGCACCCCGGCCGTCGGCACCCCGGCCGTCGGCACCCCGGCCTTGGCCGCTGGCGCGTTCCGCCACAGGGACGTGATCTGGCGCAAGGCGTGAAACCCGACGCCGCCCCGGCGCCGGGTCCACCAAGAACCGATCGCCCACGCCGGAACGGTGGGCGCCGTGCTCCTTCCCCACCCCAGGTTTTTTCTGGGGCCTCCCTGGGGGCTTTCCCGGGCCGCGGCCTCAGGCCACCCGGGTTTCCGCCTGGGCGTCGACGGTGCGGGCCAGGGGGTAAAGCTGTTCGGTCTCGGCCTGGATGCGTTCGCGCAGCAGGTCGAACATGTCCTCGGTATCGTCCAGGAACCGGGTGTGGTCGTTGATGCGCAGGCCGTTCTTGCACCACCGGGCCTGGTAATCCTTGAACAGGCGCTTGATTTCCTTCTCGCCCTCGATGAAGCGGTGGGCCATGGCCCGGGCCGGTCCGTCGGGACGCGCCAGCAGCACGGAATAGATCTTCCGGTTGCGCGTCATGTGGGCGTCGATCTTGGCCGTGTAGCGCTCCAGAAGCTCGCAGGCGACGTCGGTGTCGCACATCTCGCGGTCCTGGAAAAGGTACCGCAGAACCTTGGTCAGTTCGGCCAACTGATGGTTCTGCGCATGAAGCTCCTGCAACGGAATCATGGCTGCCTCCCGGTCGTTTCATTCTTTTGGCGCGCTATTGCGGACGCGCTCTTATGATCTTGTCCTTGCGGATGACATGATAGAAAAGGCCGGTGACACGGTTCTGTCAACGAATTATTGAAATAATCTTCCATCAGCACATGATAATTTAGATATATCTTTTGCGGTGACCACAATTGGGGGTGGGAATCAAACCCACCCGAACAGCCAGCCGAGGGAAACGCCGACCGTGCCTGCCGATGACCAGACCCTGAACAACCCCGCCTTCATCCACCCCAGCGCCCTGATGTACGGCCGGGTGACGGTGGACGAGGGCGCCAGCCTGTGGCCCAACGTGGTGGTGCGGGCCGAGATGCACGAGGTGCGCATCGGCCGGTTCACCAACATCCAGGATTTCGTGATGATCCACGTGGGCTGGCACACGCCCACCCTGGTCGGCGACTACTGCTCGATCACCCACCACTGCACCCTGCACGGCTGCACCATCGGCGACAACTGCCTGATCGGCATCGGCGCCACGGTGATGGACGGCTGCGTCATCGGCGACAACTGCATCGTCGCCGGCCATGCCTTCCTGAAGGAGGGTACGGTGATCCCGCCGAATTCCATCGTCATGGGCGCCCCGGCCAAGGTGGTGCGGGCCCGCGACAGCTTCGTGGCCAACCGCATCAACGCCCTGATGTATCACCACAACGCCCTGGCCTACGCCCGCGGCGACCACCGGGCCTGGACCGGCCCCGCCGCCGAGGCCGCCTTCGAGGACGCCAAGGCCCGGGCGGAAGCCGACGCGGCTAGCCGTCCAACAGCGACGGATCGCTGATCGCCAGCACCGGCAGGGGGGCGGTGCGGCCCTTCACCGTCACCTCGTGGCGGGTGGCGCCCCGGGCCACCAGGGCGTCGGGGTCCAGCCCCGCCATCTCCAGGGCCGCCACCGAGGCCACCAGGGGCGTGCCCAGTTCCTTGGTCTGGCTTTCCAGGCGCGCGGCGATGTTCACGTTGTCGCCGATGGCCGAATAGTTGGGCGCGTTGGGCGGGCCCATGGTGCCGACGATGGCCTCGCCGGCGTGGATGCCGATGCCCATGCGCAGGGGCGCGTCCAGCTCGTCGGCCAGGCGGTCGTTCAGGGCGTCCAGGCGCTCCAGCATGCCCAGGGCGCCCTGGAAGGCGGCCCGGGCACCCTGGTCCGGCTTGCCCCGCAGGCCGTAAAGGGCCATCAGCCCGTCGCCGGAGAACTGGGCGTAATGGCCGCCCGTGGCGTCCAGGGCCCCGGCCATCTCGGTGAAGAACTGGTTCAGCAGGAACAGCACGTCATAGGGCAGGCGGGCCTCGCCCAGGCGGGTGGAACCCCGCAGGTCGGCGAACAGCACCGTCACCTCCTGCTCGTGGCCGTTCACGCCGCCGCGCTGGTGCCGGTTGTCGGCCGGGGTGATGGCCGGCGACAGCAGGGGCGCCACCACCATGTCGCGGCGTGGGCGAAGCTGGCAGGCCAGGCGCACCGGCGGCTCGGCGTTCAGGCGCGCCAGGGCCGCCGCCTCCAGGGGCTCGGGCGGTTCCAGGTGCTCGGCCCCCTGGCCCACGCGCACCCGGCAGGTGGTGCAGCGGGCCCGCCCGCCGCACAGGGCCGCGTGGGGCAGGCCGGCCTGGCGGATGGCCTCCAGCATCGAGGTGCCCAGGGGCGCCGTGACCGTGCGCCCGCCGGGCAGGGTCAGGGTGAAGGTGCCGTGGCGATTGCGGACC
>JAGREA010000200.1 GCA_020446745.1 Rhodobacterales bacterium
CGGAGAGGCTCTTTTTCACCACAGAGACACAGAGGCACAGAGAGGGTGTGCCGGTGGAAAGGCTGTTCTCACCACGGAGAACACAGAGATGCACAGAGAATCCACAGAGGCTTCGCTGCGCGAAGCAAGAAAGGATTGCGCGCTTCGCGCGCCTCTACTTCTTCTCTGTGTGATCTCTGTGATTCTCTGTGTTCTCTGTGGTTAAAGGGGCCTCTCAACCGGCACGGCCCCTCTGTGCCTCTGTGTCTCTGTGGTGAATTCCAGCCTGGCCACCGGCACCCCGCCTGCCGCCTCACCCGTCCTTGTCGCTCACCCCGGCTTCGGCGAAGGTGGCCATGCCCGTGTGGCAGGCGACGGCGGACCTGACCAGCGACGCCGCCGTCACGGCGCCCGAGGCCTCGCCCAGGCGCAGACCCAGGTCCAGCAACGGCGCCTTGCCCAGGGCGTCGATGAGGCGACGATGGCCGGGTTCGGCCGAGGCGTGGGCCACCTGGCAGTGGTCCAGCAGGCCCGGCACCGCCAAGGCCAGGGGCGCCGCGGCGGCGGTGCAGATGAAGCCGTCCAGCATCACCGGCACCCGCTTCAGGCGCGCCCCGATCACCGCCCCGGCAATGGCCGCCAGCTCGCGCCCGCCCAGGCGGCGCAGGATCTCCAGCCCGTCGCCGGCGGCCTCGGCATGGAACGCCGCGCCTTCCGCCACCACCCGGGTCTTGGCGTCCAGGGCGTCGCCGGAAACGCCGGTGCCGGGGCCCGTCCAGTCCGTCGCCGTGCCGCCGAACAGGGCCAGGCAGACGGCCGCGGCGGAAGTGGTGTTGCCGATGCCCATTTCGCCCAGGCAGACCAGGTCCAGGTCCGCCTCGACGTTTTCCATACCGGTCGTTACGGCTTGCAGGAAGGCGGTTTCGACCATGGCCGGGGCCTGGGTGAAGTCCGCCGTGGGGGTGTCCAGGTCCAGGGCAACGGCCCGCATGTCGGCGCCGATGGCCTTCGAAAGCTGGTTCACCGCCGCCCCGCCGGCCTGGAAGTTGGCCACCATCTGCACCGTCACCTCGGGCGGAAAGGCGGAAACGCCCCGCGCCGCCACGCCGTGGTTGCCGGCGAACACGCGCACCCCGATGCGCGCCATGGTCGGCGGGTGGCGGTCCTGCCAGGTGGCGGTCCAGGCGGCCAGGTCCTCCAGCCGGCCCAGGGAGCCGGCGGGCTTGGTGAGCTGCGGCTCGCGTTGGGCGGCGGCGGCGGCGGCCTCGGCGCCGGGGCCCGGCAGGGTGGCCAGAAGCCGGCGCAGGTCGGCCAGCGTTTGCGGTTTGGCGATATCGGACATGTGGTCCCCTTTCCAAACAAGTCCGTGGGCGGGTAGCATCGGCGCGCGTTGGTATACACGCCAACCCCCGGGGCGCGAAAGCGGAAACGCCCCCAGGCACGGGAGCACGGGACCATGTTCGGCTGGTGGACGGATCTGCGCGTGGCGGCGGGCCTGCTGGCGCGCTTGCCCCTGCCGCCGCCGCCCGCAGGCGCCGACTTCACCCGCGCCACCCGGGCCTATCCTTTGGTGGGCGCGGCCCTGGGGGCCGGGGCCGGCGGGGTGCTGTGGATCGCCGGCCTGGCGGGCCTGCCGGCCCTGGCCGGCGGGTTCCTGGCCGTGGGCGCGCTGATCCTGCTGACCGGCGC
>JAGREA010000201.1 GCA_020446745.1 Rhodobacterales bacterium
CAGGGCGCGCAGGGGCCGGGTCATGCCGCCGCCTCGGCCAGGCGCGACAGCAGCTCGCCCTGCATCTCCAGCACCGCCGGGTCGGCCACCGGGCGGGGCGGGGCGCCGTCGGGCGTCAGCGGCGGGCCCAGGCGGGCCGGGCGGCCCGACAGCACCAGGATGCGATGGCCCAGGCGCAGGGCCTCCAGGGGATCGTGGGTGACCAGGAACACCGTGCGCCCGGCCAGCAGGCGGGCCGCCAGGTCCTGCAGTCGCAGCAGGGTGATGGAATCCAGGACGGAGAAGGGGTCGTGCATGGACAGCGCGGGGCGGTCTTCCATCAAGGTGCGGGCCAGGGCGGCGCGCTGGCGCATGCCGCCGGACAGGGTGGCCGGGCGCTGGTCGGCCACCGCCGACAGGCCCACGGCGGCCAGCAGGTCCCGGGCCCGGGCCCTGTCGGGGGACCGTTCGCCGCGCAGGCGGGCCCCCAGCAGCACGTTGTCCAGCACCGACAGCCAGGGCAGCAGGCCGTCGGTCTGGGCCATGTAGGCGGCCCGACCGGCCAGGGGGCCGCCGTCGGAACAGGTGACCGAGTCGTGGCCGTTGCCTTCCAGCCCCAGCAAGTGGCGCATCAGGGTGCTTTTGCCCACGCCGCTGGGGCCCAGCAGGCAGGTCCACTGGCCGGCCGGCAGGGTCAGGTCCAGGGCGTCGAACAGCACGTCGCCACCGAACACCACGCGGGCGGCGTGGGCGGAAACGGAAAATGGAGGCACGGGTGGCGTCATCAAGGTCACTGATCCCTACGCCGGTACAAACCGGATCAGGTTCAAGGGGTCGGTCCCCGATCGCGGGACCCTCTCAGCCGGCGCTCCGGCTCCCCCCAGTGTGGGGTTGGCCTGTTATATGACGCGCTTGTGGCGGTTTGGCAAGGGGCCACGCGCGCTGGAATCCGCCGCCGCCATGGCGTAGACAGAAGCCATGACCCGCCTGATTCCCGTCCTGGTGTTGCTGCTGCTGCTGCCCTTCGGCGCGGCCGGGCAGGAACCGGCGTTCGACACCGCCGCCCTGGTGGTGGAAACGGCCAGCGGCGCCCATGCCTTCACCGTGGAAATGGCCGTTTCGCCGCGCCAGCGCGAACGGGGGCTGCAGTACCGCGAGTCCCTGGCCGCCGACTCCGGCATGCTGTTCGATTTCGGCTTCGACCGGGTGGCCTCCATGTGGATGAAGAACACCCTGATTTCCCTGGACATGGTGTTCATCGACCGGTGGGGGCGGGTGGTCACCATCGCCCGCGACACCCCGCCCCGGTCCCTGGACATCATCAGCTCGCGCCGCCCCGTGCGGGCGGTGCTGGAACTGAACGCCGGCACCGCCACGGCCATCGGCCTGAAGACCGGCGACCGGGTGCGCCACGGGATGTTCGAGAATTAGCGCATTGCCGTAACCAACGGACCAAGCCGCGCCAACCCTTCGAGACGGCCCTGTGGACCTCCTCAGAGTGAGGTTTTTCAGTAAGTTACGCCCTCATGCTGAGGGGCGCTGAAAGCGCGTCTCGAAGCATTGTCGCCTCGGGCGCGGTGGCAATCGTCGGCCGCTTACACCAGCCCCTTGCCGCGCACCCATTCCAGGGTGTCGTCCAGGGCCCGGGCGGTGGCATCCAGCAGGGCGTCGATCTCGTCCTCGGAAATGATCAGCGGCGGGGCGAAGGCGATGGTGTCGACGATCACCCGGGTGATCACCCCGTGGGCCTGCAGGCGGTTCGAGATGTAGGCGCCCACGCCGTCGGACGCGGCGAAAGGTTCCCGCGTTTCCTTGTTCTTCACCATCTCCAGGCCGCCGATCAGGCCGATGCCCCGGGCCTCGCCCACCAGTTCGTGGCCGCCCAGGCGGCGCAGGCCGTCCTGCAGGCGCGGCGCCACGGCGCGCACCCGCTGCACGATGTCGCGCTCCTCGTAGATGCGCAGGGTTTCCAGCGCCACGGCGGCCGACACGGGATGGCCGCCATAGGTGTAGCCGTGGCCGAAGATGCCGATCTCGCCGGCCCGCTCCTGGATGGCCGAGAACACGCGGTCCGAGATCATCAGCGCCGAGATGGGCAGGTAGGCCGACGACAGGGCCTTGGCCACCGACATCATGTCGGGCTTGATGCCATAGGTCTCGCAGCCCCACAGGTTGCCCGTGCGGCCGAACCCGCAGATCACCTCGTCGGCCAGCAGCAGCACGTCGTAGCGCTTCAGCACCGCCTGGATCTTCTCGAAATAGGTCACCGGCGGGGTGATCACGCCGCCGGCGCCCATCACCGGCTCGGCGAAGAAGGCGGCCACGGTCTCGGGCCCCTCGTCCAGGATCATCTTCTCCAGTTCCTCGGCGCAGCGGGTGGCGAAGGCCTCCTCGCTCTCGCCCGGCTGGCCGAAGCGGTAGTGGTGGGGGCAGGGCGCATGCAGGATGCGGTCGATGGGCAGGTCGAAATCCCGGTGGTTGTTGGGCAGGCCGGTCAGGCTGCCCGATGCCACGGTGACCCCGTGATAGCCCTTGATGCGGGAAATGATCTTTTTCTTTTCAGGGCGTCCCAGGGCGTTATTGAAGTACCAGATGATCTTGATGGCGGTGTCGTTGGCTTCCGACCCCGAATTGGCGAAGAACACCTTGGACAGGCCCTCGGGCGCCATGGTGATCAGCTTTTCCGCCAGGTCGATGGTCACGTCGGGGGCCTTGCCACCGAAGGAGTGGTAGAACGGCAGGCGCTTCATCTCGCGGGTCGCCGCGTCGATCAGGCGCGGCTCGCTGAACCCCAGGGCGGTGCACCACAGGCCGGCCAGGCCCTCGATGTAGCCGTGCCCCTGCTCGTCGAACACCCGCACGCCCTCGCCGTGGGTCATCACCAGGGGGCCCGTATCGGGCAGGGTCTTCAGATTGGTGTAGGGATGCAGGTGATAGGCGATGTCGCGGCTGGCCGCCGAATTCCCGGGATTGGTCATGGGACCCCCTCCACAAAGCGGTTGATTGGACAGTTTCCTGTCAGCAACCGTTATCCCGCGCCCGGGGGGTCAGCGGCAAGGGGTTTTGGCGCCAGATTCCTCGACGGATTCCCCGACCGAACCTGACGGCCCACCCATCCAGGTGTGGACGGTGCCGGCGGCACGGTCGATCTCCAGGATCCGGTGGTTGTTGGTGTCGCTGACCAGCAGGCGGTGGGGGCCGTCGGCGACCAGGCCGCTGGGTTCGTGCAGGGCCACGCCGCCGGGCAGGTCCAGGTCGGTCATCCGGCCGGCGGCCAGGTCCAGGCTGCGCAGGCGGTGGTTGTAGCTGTCGGCCACCAGCACCGCCCCGTCGCAGAAGGCCAGGCCCGTGGCGTGCTGCAGGCGGGCCGCGCAGAGCGGCCCATTGACGTGGCCGAAATCGAACAGGCCCTTGCCCACCAGGGTGTCCACCCGGGCGTCGGCGCCCAGGCCCACCCGGCGGATGGCCGAGGTTTCGCTGTCGGCCACGTAAAGGGCCATGCCGTCGGCCGACAGGGCCAGGCCGCTGGGCTGGGCCAGCACGGCGTCCAGGGCCGGGCCGTCGCACAGGCCCTCGCGGGCGTTGCCGGCCAGGGGCTCCACATAGCCCGACGTCAGGCACATCTGGCCGATCTGGTGGGTGCCGGCGTTGGCGAACAGCAGCCGGCCGTGGGCCAGGATCACGTCCCAGGGCGAGGCCAGGGCCGTGTCGGCGCCCTTGGCCGGGGTCCGCAGCGCGCAGCCCCGCCGCCCGGCGCCGGCCAGGGTGGCCACGGCGCCGGTGGCCCGGTCGATGCGGCGCAGCGCGTGGTTGCCGGTGTCGGCCACGTAGATGAAGTCCTCGTCGCAGTCCAGGCCCTGGGGGCTGGAGAAGGCGCAGCGGTCGGCCGGCCCGTCCAGGTGCCCGGCCTGGCCGCGGCCATAGACGGCGCGGATGGCGCCCCCGTCGTCGGCCACCAGGATGCGGTGGTGGCCGGTGTCGGCGATGGCCCACAGGCGTTCGCCGTGGCGGTGGGCGGCGCGGATCTTGCCGGGATAGCGCAGGGCCGCTTCACCGTCGGCGGCGCGGGTCGCCGGCGCGGCCGGGTCGGCGCCCCGGGCCGGCGGCTTCAGCAGGCCGTCTTCCTTCCAGGTGCGCATCATCATGCCGATGCCGTCGATCACCCGCTGGGCATCGGGCTCGCCGCGCAGGTCGCCCAGGATCATGCCGTCGGGGGCCACGAACACCAGGGTGGGCCAGGCCCGCACGCAGTATTCCTTGCCGATGGACATGTCGGGGTCGTGCACCACCGGGTGGGTGATGCCGGCCCGGGCGATGGCGTGGCGCAGGGATTCGGGGTCGCGCTCGGCCGTGAACTTGGGGGAATGGACGCCGATCACCACCACCTGGCCGGGGAAGGCCCGGCGGATGCGGCCCAGGGTGGGCTGCACGTGCAGGCAGTTGACGCAGCAGGACGTCCAGAAATCCAGGATCACCAGGCGGCCGCGCAGGTCGGCCAGGGACAGGGGGCGGGGCACGTTGAACCATTGCAGGTCCGGCCGGTCGATGGATGGCGCGCGGGTCAGTCCGTACATGCCGCGCCCTCGTGCATTTCCCGTCCTTTGCCTCTTCGCGGGCCCGGCGGAACCGGCCCCGGCCACCGCGCCTTGGTTATGGTTCACACACAGGTGGGGACGCCCGGTGTCCGTGTCCAGGGCTGGGCGGCCAGGAAGCGTGGGGGCCGGTCGGGCGGTCCGTGCAGGGGTCCCATGAGGAATCAGCGCAACATCTTTTAACCAATTGAAATATAGTAGAATATCAGTATCGTTCCAGGGGGGCTCGTGGCCCCCGGAACAAACCCAGGGCTCCCTCGCCAGGGCCGCGGACTCGCGGTGGCGGCACCCAGGGCGGGCGGGCCTAGCGACACCGGAAAAAATGGTCTACACCGGTCGCACGGTTTTTTGAGCGGGATAGAGACCGCGAGGAGGAGTCTCGATATGGCGTTGAAAGACATCATGGTGCACATCGACAATGGCCGGCAGGTCAGGACACGCGCCGAATACGCGGTGAACCTGGCGGCGGCCCACGACGCCCATCTGACCGGGCTGTACGTGCTGAGCCACGCCCACATACCGGGCTACATCCGGGCCCAGATCAGCGCCGACGTCATCGAGCAGCAGTTGAAGGCGGCCGAGGACGCGGCCAAGAAATCCGAAGCCATGTTCCGCGAGCTGGCCGACCGGGCCGGCATCACCTACGAATGGCGCTGCGTGTCGGGCGACCCCCTGGAGCTGATCAGCCTGAACGCCCGCTACGCCGACGTGGCCATCATCGGCCAGCGCGACAAGGAAAACGGCGATGTGACCATCGACACCGACATGCCCGACCGGCTGATCCTGTCGGTGGGCCGGCCGGTCCTGGTGGTGCCCTACGTGGGCCACTTCGAAACGGTGGGCGAACGGGTGATGGTGGCCTGGGATTCCAGCCGCCTGGCCACGCGGGCCGTCAACGATGCCATCCCCTTCATGAAGAAGGCCAAGTCCGTGGCCGTGCTGGCCGTGAACCCCGAAGGCGGGGCGGAAGGCCACGGCGACGTGCCGGGGGCCGACATCTGCCTGCACCTGGCGCGCCACGGCATCAAGGCCGAGGCCCAGCACATTCACGCCGACGACGTGGACGTGGCCGACATGCTGCTGTCCCGCGCCGCCGACGAGGGCATCGACCTGTTCGTCATGGGCTCCTACGGCCATGCCCGCTGGCGCGAGCTGGTGCTGGGCGGGGTGACGCGGTACATGCTGGAGCACATGACCCTGCCGGTGCTCATGAGCCACTGACCGGCGGCACGACGGTTTTCTGGAAAGGGCGCCTTCGGGCGCCCTTTTTCTTTCAGGCGCCCTTTCGCTTTCAGGCGCGTCTGTCCGTGGCCCGGGGGTCCAGGGCGTCCTGCAGGCCGTCGCCCACGAAGTTGAAGGCGATGACGGTGACGAAGATCAGCAGCCCCGGATAGACCGCCAGCCCCGGGGCCGACCACACCAGCTCCTGGGCGTTGGTCAGCAGGTTGCCCCAGCTGGGCGTGGGCGGCTGGATGCCCAGGCCCAGGAAGCTGAGCACCGATTCCAGCAGGATCACGTTGCCCGCCGCCAGGGTGGTGGCGACGATGATGGGCGAGGCCAGATTGGGCAGGATGTGCACCACCATGATGCGCCCCGGCCCGGCGCCCTGGGCCCGGGCGGCGGCGATGAACGGCCGCGCCTTGATGGCCAGGGTGGCGCCCCGCACCAGGCGGGCCACGGTGGTCCAGCCCACCAGGGCGACGATGGCGACGATGCGCAGCAGCCCCACCTGTTCCGAGGAGGCCCAGACCGCCGGCACGCCCAGCTTTTCCAGATCCAGGGCCGCCAGGACGATCAGCAGCGGCAGCAGGGGCAGGGCGATCACCCCGTCGGTCAGGCGCATCAGCAGGGCGTCGGTGCACCCGCCCCGGTAGCCCGCCGCCAGGCCCACGGCGGTGCCGATGCCCGCCGCCGCCAGGGCCGCCGTCAGCCCCACCGACAGCGACACCCGCCCGCCGCGCAGCAGCCGGGCCAGCACGTCGCGGCCCAGCTCGTCCGTGCCCAGGGGGTGGGCGGCGCTGGCGGGGGCGAAGCGGCCCAGCAGGTCCACGGCCACCGGGTCCAGGTCCAGCAGGGCCTCGATCCCCCCGGCGCCCAGGGCCGCGAGGGCCAACAGCCCCAGGACCGCCAGCCCGGCCACGGCCATGCGGTGGCGCAGGAAGCGCCGGGCCGCCAGGCCCAGGGGGCTGGAAACGGCAAGGGCCCGGGCGGTCATGGCCCGTCACTCCGCCCGAAGCCGATGCGCGGGTCCAGCCAGGCATAGGCCAGGTCGGCCAGGATGTTGCCGGCCAGGGTCACCCCGGTGGCGAACAGCAGGGCCACCAGGGCCAGGTTGAAGTCGTTGCCCATGATGGCGTCGAAGATCAGCTTGCCCATGCCCGGGTAGGCGAAGATGGTCTCGGTGATCAGGGCGCCGGAAAACAGGTAGCCGAAATCCAGGGCGATGATGGTCACCACCGGGATCAGGGCGTTGCGGAGCGCGTGGTGCAGCACCACCCGGCGCTCGCTCAGGCCCTTGGCCCGGGCCGTGCGGATGTGGTCCTGGCGCAGGGTCTCGACCATGGCGGCCCGCATGTAGCGGGTGTGGCCGCCCACGCTGGCCAGGGTCAGGCTCACGGCCGGCAGGACCAGGTACTTGGCGCCGTCCCAGAAGCCGCCGCCGGGGTCCAGGGGCTGGCCCCCGGCCGGCAGCCAGCCCAGGGTGACGGCGAACAGCAGGATCAACAGCAGGGCCAGCCAGAAGGGCGGCACGGAAATGCCGGCGAAGGAGACGCGCGGAGCGAGCCAGGTGTAGGCCAGGTCCGCCAGCAGGCTGCCCACCAGCGTCAGCAGGGTGGCGAACAGCAGCGCCACCACGGCCAGGTTGAACTCATTGCCCATGATGCAA
>JAGREA010000202.1 GCA_020446745.1 Rhodobacterales bacterium
CCAGGCCGTCGCGCTTGATGTAGGGGGGCAGGGGCATGGCCCCGTGGGCCTCCAGGGCCGCCGTCAGGTCGGCCCCGGCGCGGTCGAAGCGCAGCGTCACCTCGCCGGCCTCGCCCTTGTCGGCCACGGTGGCGGCGAATCCGTCGGCGAAGGTGATGGCGTCGCCCGGCTTCAGCTTGCGGGCCGGGCGGGCGAAGGCCTTCCAGGTGGCGCCGTCCAGGCGCAGGTGCAGGGTCACCTCCACCCTGGCGTCGCGGCGCCGGCCGGCCAGGCGGGCCGGGATCACCCGGGTGTCGTTGACCACCAGCAGGTCGCCGGGGGCCAGCAGGCCCGGCAGGTCGCGCACCGTCAGGTCGGCCAGGCCGCCCGGGCCCACGCGCAGCAGGCGCGCGGCGTCGCGCGGCTGGGCCGGGCGCTGGGCGATGCAGTGGGGCGGCAGGGGGAAGTCGAAGGCGTCGACCCGCATGAAGGACCGTATACAGGGAATGGCGGAGGGGCGGCACTTTAGGCGAAACCCCCGGACGGGACAATTGCCCGATGGCGCGCCGGGGGCTATACCCCTGGGAACCAACACACGCCACTGTTCGGTGGGGGCAGCACATGAAACGGGACCGGCGCGGCCGTTCCGCCCTGGGGGTGGCAGCCTCGGCGGGGCTTGCCCTGGCATTGGCGGGCTGCCTGTCCATGGGCGAGCGCTACGCCATGATGACCACGCCGTCGGCCGAGGCCTGGACCGCGTGGTCGGCCCACGACGCCGCGTCCACCCGCTCGGTGGACCATGGCGCCTGGGATGCCCTGCTGAAGGGCTACCTGCGGGTCGAGCCCTCGGGCCAGGTGCTGTTCCGCTACGACGCCGTGGCGGCGGACGACCGCGAGGCCCTGGACGCCTACATCCGCCGCCTGACCTTCACCCCCGTGGACCGCCTGAACCGGGCCGAACAGAAGGCCTATTGGGTCAACCTTCACAACGCCCTGCTGCTGCGCCTGGTGCTCACCCGGGGGCCGGTCGATTCGGTGCGCGACATCGACCTGGGCGGCGTGGGCGTTCCGGGCCTGAGCCCCCGGCCCGGCCCCTGGTCGCGCAAGCTGGTCGAGGTCCAGGGCCGGCCGGTCAGCCTGGACGACATCCGCCACCGCATCCTGCGGCCCCTGTGGCGCGACCCCCGGGTTCACTTCATGCTGTGGAACGCCGCCCGGGGCGGCCCGGCGCCGCGGCCCCGGGCCCTGCGCGCCGAGGACCTGGACCTGCAGCTCGACGCCGCCGCCAGCGCCTACGTCAACGGCCCCAACGGCATCGCCGACACGGCCGACGGCGGGCTTTCCGTGTCGCGCCTGTTCCTGTGGTACCGCGACGACTTCGGCGGCGACGATGGGGCCGTGCTGACCTTCCTGAAGCGCTATGCCACGGCCGACGTGGCCACCCGCCTGGCCCGGGCCGACGGCATCGACGCCTACCACTACGACTGGTCGCTCGATGGCGCCCCCTGATTCCACGCAGCCCCCTGGGGCCGCCCCCCGGCGCCTGCGCCTGCCCATCGGCGGGCTGATGGTGGTGGGCTTCGGCGGCCTGGTGCTGCTGGCCGTGGCCCTGGTCCTGGCCATGGGGGTGAAAAGCACCCGCGACAACACGGCCCTGCTGCTGCGCGACCGGGCCGAACGCCTGATCGACAGCCTGGAGCGGCGGCTGTTCGGCCACTTCGAGCCGGTGGAGCACCAGGCCCGGCGCATCCAGCGGGACCTGGCCCAGGGCCTGATCGACCCCGACGACCACCAGGCCCTGGCCGACTACCTGCGCGGCGCCCTCAGCGGCGTGCCGCAGCTCACGGGCCTGGGACTCATGTACCCCGACCGCACCATGGACCGCCTGACCCGGGGCACCGACGCCATCCGCCGGGTTCCGGTGGGCCGGGAAGGGGGGTTCAAGGACCTGATGGCCTGGGCCGAAACGGCCACCGACTCCAGCTGGATGGCCCCGGTGCTGGTGCCCGACGTGAAGGTGCCGGTGCTGAGCCTGCGCACGGCCCTGCGCCGGGCCGACGGCACCCTGTTCGCCGTGCTGGTGCAGGGGGTGACCCTGTCCGACCTGTCGCGCTTCCTGGTGGAGACCACCCAGGATTCCGGGCAGACGCCGTTCATCCTGGTCAACCACGACTGGGTGCTGGCCCATCCGCTGCTCATCGACCGGTCGCCCCAGACCGGCGCCGAGGGGCCGCTGTACCGCCTGTCGGACCTGGGCGACGGGATCCTGGAATCCGTGTGGTCCGAATCCACCTTCACGCCGCGCATGCTGGAAAACCTGGACAACGCCCGGGTGGCCGGCATCGAGGTGGGCGAGCACAACTACGCCTTCGTCACCCGCGACATCCCGGAAAAGGGCGGCGGGATGTGGACCATCGGCACCTATTTCGAGGCGGTGACGGAAACGGCGGTGATCGGCCGCATGGTGGAACTGATCGGCGTCGGCCTGGCGGTGCTGGCCCTGGCGGTGATCACCGCCCTGCTGGTGGGCCGCGTGGCCAGCCGCCCCGTGCAGCGCCTGGCCCTGGCCACCAAGGCCGTGGAATCGGGCACCCTGTCCACCGTGCCGCGCCTGGAACACAGCGTGCTGCGGGAACTGGACGACGCGGCGGCGGCCTTCAACACCATGGTCGAGGGCCTGCGCGAGCGCGAGCGCATCCGCACCCTGTTCGGCCAGTACGTGCCCCGGGCCATCGCCCAGACCCTGATCCAGGACGACGACGGCTGGCTGGAGGCCCAGGCCGCCGAGGCCACGGTGCTGTTCGTCGACATGGAAGGCTTCACCGCCCTGTCGGAACGCCTGACACCGGACCGCCTGGTCAAGGTGCTGAACGCCTATTTCTCGGTCCTGGTGGACATCCTGGAACGCCACGGCGGGGTGGTCACCCAGTTCCAGGGCGACGCCATCCTGGCCATCTTCAACGTGCCGGCGCCGGTGCCCGACCACGCCGACCAGGCCGTGGCCGCCGGCTGCGGAATCCTGCGCCAGGTGGCGGCGGCGCCCATCGAGGGCGAATGGCTGAACTGCCGCGTGGGAATCAATACCGGCCCGGTGGTGGCCGGCAGCGTGGGGGCCGAGGGACGCCTGATCTATACGGTGCACGGCGATGCCGTGAACCAGGCGGCGCGCCTGGAACAGATGAACAAGGAGCTGGGTACCCGCCTGCTGGTTTCCCAATCCACGGCGCGGCTGGTGCAGAATTGCCTGCTGCGCGAAGTGGGAACCGTTGGAATTCGGGGAAAAACACATCCAGTCGTTGTGTTTTCATTGACGGAATAGCCCCTCCGCTTTTTTTAAGCTGTCGACAGGCCCCCCCGTTGTCCCTAATCTGGGCGTTCCACCCGTTCGGGAAGCTCTATCCAAGGGGGAGATCACATGGGGCTTTCGTCGAAGACGCTGGAGGATCTGCGTAAGCGACGTTCCCGTGCCAAGGCCGGTGGTGGCGAGGATAAAATCCTCAAGCGCCACGAAAAGGGGTTGCCGACGGCACGGGATCGCATCGATATGTTGTTCCAGGAAGATACCTTCCAGGAAACAGGTCTGCACGCCAGCCACTCGGCTCGTCATTTCGGCCTGGCCGACAAGGAATTGGCCGCCGACGGTGTTGTCACCGGTACCGGCTATGTTGACGGCCGCCTGGTGGCCGCCATCAGCCAGGATTTCACGGTGGCCGCCGGCACCCTGGGCAAGATGCACGCCATGAAGATGGTCGAGGTGATGCGCTACGCCAAGCGCGTGGGCATCCCCCTGGTCGCCTTCAAGGATTCCGGCGGCGCGCGAATCCAGGAAGGGGTCGACGCCCTGTCGGGCTATGGCCGCGTGTTCTACAACAACGTGCTGCTGTCGGGCGTGGTGCCGCAGATCGCCATCGTGTGCGGTCCCTGCGCCGGCGGCGCGTCCTATTCGCCGGCCCTGATGGATTTCATCATCATGACCCGGCACACGGCCCACATGTTCATCACCGGGCCGCAGGTGATCAAGGCCGTGTCGGGCCGCGAGACCTCGATGGACGAGGTGGGCAGCGCCGACATGCACGCTTCCGTCAGCGGCAACGTGCACTTCGTGGCCGAGGACGATGCCGAGGCCGTGGCCATCGCCCGGCGCCTGCTGAGCTTCCTGCCCACCAACAACACCGAGGATCCGCCGCACCAGCCCTGGCCCGAAATGGTTCTGGGCCCGGACGACGAGATGAACGAGCTGGTGGCCGAGGATGCGTCCGAGCCCATGGACGTGCGGCCGATCATCCACCGCCTGGTGGACGACGGCGACTTCATGGAGGTGCAGACCGGCTGGGCCCGCAACCTGATCGTCGGCTTCGCCCGCATCCAGGGCCTGGTGGTGGGCATCCTGGCCAACCAGTCCATCGAGCGGGCCGGGGCGCTGGACATCGATGCGTCCGACAAGGGCGCCCGGTTCATCCGCTGCTGCAACGTGTTCAACATTCCGCTGGTCACCCTGGTGGACGTGCCCGGGTTCCTGCCCGGGGTGGAACAGGAACGCGGCGGCATCATCCGCCACGGGGCCAAGCTGCTGTTCTCCTATGCCTCGGCCACGGTGCCCAAGATCACCGTGATCCTGCGCAAGGCTTACGGCGGGTCCTACCTGGCCATGTGCAGCCAGGAAATGGGGGCTGACTTCGTGTACGCCTGGCCGTCGGCGGAAATCGCCGTCATGGGCGCCGACGGGGCGGTCAACATCCTGTACCGTAACGAGCTGAAGGAAGCCGAGGACCCGCGGGCCAAGCGGGCCGAGCTGGCGGCCGAATACCGGTCGCAGTTCGCCTCGCCCTACCTGTCGGCCTCGAAGGGCTACATCACCGATGTCATCGAGCCGGCGGAAACCCGCTCGACCATCGCCCTGGCCCTGCGCAAGACCCTGACCAAGCGGGAAATGCGTCCGCCCAAGAAGCACGGTGACATGCCGCTATGACCGGTGCCGCAACCTCAGACGTGGTCATTGCCTCGCTGTGGATGTACGGCCTGGCCATCATCATCTCCATGGCCTCGGCCGTGGTGATCTGGATGATCGTGCACGGCATTTCGGCCCTGCAGCGGCCGGCCGCCAAGCCGGCCGCTTCGGGGGCCGGATCGGCTGCCGTGGCCCAGGATACGGGCCCGCCGGCCGCGCACGTGGCCGCCATCACCGCCGCCATCTCGGCGGCCGTGGGGTCCCACCGCATCGTGCGGATCTCCGAGGTCGGGCGTTCCGGCGCCTGGTCGGCGGAAGGCAAGTTGATTCACCAGACATCGCACGCGCCGCAGCGGCGGCCGGGCAAGTACTAGCCGCGCCGACGCGCCACAGATACGCCCCGGGGGGGGCCTGGCGGCGCACGGCAACCACGAAGGGGGAGACATGCTGAAACGGTTCAAGGTTACCGTCGACGGCCGCGACTACGACGTGACGGTCGAGGACATCACCGATGGCACCCTCTATCCGCCGGCGGGCATGAGCCGCGCCGTGCCGGCGGCGCCCACGGCACCGCCCCCGCCCATGCCCGACGCCCCGGCGGCGGCCAGCAAGTCGGCCGGCCTGGATGCCAAGCCCGAGGACAAGCTGAGCCCCCTGGGCGGCGTGGTGGTGGAAATCCACGTGTCCCAGGGCCAGGCCGTGAACGAGGGCGACAAGGTGGCGACCATCGAGGCCATGAAGATGAAGACCATGGTCACGGCCCACCGGTCCGGCACCGTTTCGGCCATCCACGTGGCGGCCGGCGATGGGGTGGAAGCGGGCCAGGCCCTGCTGACCATCACCTGATCCCATGGATATCGATTTCGCCAGCGTCTTCCAGGGCATCGGGACCCTCGCCGCCTCGGAACCCAAGATCCTGTTCGGCCGCCTGTTCCTCATCGCCCTGGGCGTGCTGCTGATCTACCTGGGCCGCAAGGGAATCCTGGAAGCGCTGCTGATGATCCCCATGGGCCTGGGCATGGCCGTGGTCAACGCCTCGGTCCTGTTCCTGGACAACGGGCGCATGGGCACCCTGTTCCTGGACCCGCTGGTCACCGACAGCGAGGCCCTGCTGACCATGCTGCAGATCGATTGGCTGCAGCCGGTCTATACCCTGACGTTCTCCAACGGCCTTATCGCCTGCCTGATCTTCCTGGGCATCGGCGTGCTGCTGGACGTGGGCTTCGTCATGGCCCGGCCGTTCACCTCCATGTTCATCGCGCTGTGCGCCGAACTGGGCACGGTGGTCACCTTCCCCCTGGCCGTGTGGCTGGGCCTGCCCATCAACGACGCGGCGGCGGCCTCCACCATCGGCGGGGCCGACGGGCCGATGATCCTGTTCACCGCCCTGATCCTGTCGGACAAGCTGTTCGTGCCCATCACCGTGGTGGCCTACCTGTACCTGGGGCTCACCTACGGCGGCTATCCGTTCCTGATCAAGCTGATGGTGCCCCGGCACATCCGCGGCATGCGCATGCCCATCGAGAAGACCCGCGACATCACGTCGACGGAAAAGATGGTCTTCGCCGTCATCGCCTGCGTGATCCTGTGCCTGCTGTTCCCCGTGGCCGCGCCCCTGTTCTTCTCGCTGTTCATGGGGGTGATCCTGAGGGAAAGCGGGCTGACCAAGTTCGCCGAGACCTTCTCTGGCCCGGTGCTGTACGGCTCCACCTTCTTCCTGGGGCTGCTGCTGGGGGTGCTGTGCGAAGCCAGCACCATCCTGAACCCGGACGTGCTGCTGCTGCTGATCCTGGGCATCGTGGCGCTGACCATCTCGGGCATCGGCGGGCTGCTGGGCGGCTACATCCTGTACTTCGCCACCGGCAAGAAGTTCAACCCGGTGATCGGCATCGCCGGGGTGAGCTGCGTGCCCACCACGTCCAAGGTGGCGCAGAAGACGGTGGCCGAAGTGACGCCCGACGCGGTGATCCTGCCCCACGCCCTGGGGGCCAACATCAGCGGGGTCATCACCTCGGCCATCATCGCCGGCATCCTGATCAGCATCGTCGGCGCGTCGTGACCATCGGCTAGGCCTTGCGGGCGCCGCCCAAGGACTGGCGGGACTTTGCCGCCTGGTGCGACCAGCGGGGCCTGCGGGCCCTGCCGGCCCACCCCTGGACCCTGGCGGCCTACCTGCGCTGGTGCGAGGCCCACCACCGCCTGCCCACGGTGCACCGCCGCCTGGCGGCCATCGCGCGGCACCACGTGCTGCGCTGCGCGCCCCGGCCCGACCGCAACCCCATCGTCGCCCGCACCCTGCAGATGATCGAACAGCGGGCGCGCCTGAAGGCCGACCGCGCCGGCCTGTTCCAGCCCGACGACTTCACCGCCCAAGACTCCACCGCTGGGACCCCCCGGCCGGCGCCGCCCCGCAAGGCCCGCAAGGCACGGGGCCTGCGCCAGCGGCCGCGGCTGGTGTCGCGGCGGCCCTGATTCCCGATCCCTGATCCCTTTGGGCGTCAGCGGATCTGGATGCGGGAGATGATGGTGTGGGTTTCCGGGCCGTCGGGGCCCTTGTCGCGCTTCAGGGTCACGGTGCCCGTGTAGGCCCCGGCCGGCCAGGCCTGGCCGGCCTTGCGCTTGCCGGCGAACAGCAGGTGCCGGCCCAGGGACGTCTTCTTCAGGCGCCGCTGGTAGTCCAGCACCGGCGCGCCGTCGGGGCCCTGGATGGTGAAGGTCATCTGGTCGCCCTTGCGCGACCAGTAGATGTCGGCCCACAGGATCAGCATGGGGGCCCGGCCGGGCAGCACCGAATCGTCGTACAGGCCCGTGCGCGCCGCATCGGCCTTGGGCCAGGTGGTGGCGAAGCCGATGTTGCTGAGCGCCGCCGAGGCGTAATTCAGGGAGTCGGACGGCCAGTCGGCCCACAGGGGCGCCGGCCCGGGGCGGCAGGCCTCGGTGCGCGTCAGGCCGACGAAGGGGTCCACCAGGTGGCCGTCGTGCTCCACCTGGAAATGCAGGTTGGGGAACGTGGTGCCGCCCGACAGGCCCACCAGGCCCAGGGGCTGGCCGCGGGTCACCTTGTCGCCCTTCTTCACCGTCACGCTGCCGTTGCGCAGGTGGCAGTACTGGGTGATCCAGCCGCCGCCGTGGTCGATGCGCATGCCGTTGCCGCAGCGGCGGCCCTTCACGGCCTCCAGCCCGATCTTGCGCACGTCGACGTCGTCCATGCCGTCGCGCTGGCCCAGCACCGTGCCGTCGGCGGCGGCCAGCACCTTCACGCCGGGGCCCGACAGCTCGGTGTCGCGCACGGCGATGCCGGTGCCCTTGTTGCCGTCGCTGCCCTTGGTGCCGCAGCGGTAGTCCTTGAACCCCGGGCCGTTGTCGTGGTCCATCAGGTTGACGATCCAGCAGGTGGTGCCTGGCTGGCAGTCCAGGGGCCAATCCAGGCGCAGGGGGCCGGCCTCGGCGGCGCCGGCCGGCTTCGCCAGGGAGGGGGCCGCAAGGGTCAGGACCCCGGCCAGAAGGACCGCGAGATTGCGCATGGTGACAGCGACTGTAGGATGGGGTCGGACGCGAATCCAGGCCCAAAGTAGGAGAGGCACCGCCATGACGGACTGGACCACGGAAACGGCGCGGGCGGCGGTGGCGGCCCTGAAGCGGGGCGCCCTGTCGCCCCACGACCTGATCGACCTGACCGTGGCCCGCCACGGCGCCGTGGACGGCGCCGTCAACGCCCTGCCGACCCTGTGCGTGGAACGGGCCCGGGCCCAGGCCGACCGCATCCTGGACGGCACCCACGAGGGCGACCGCGACCATCCCGGCTGGCTGGCCGGTCTGCCGGTGGTGATCAAGGACCTGACCGACGTGGCCGGGGCGCGCACCACCTATGGCTCGCCGGCCTTCGCCGACCACGTGGCCATGCGCTCCGACATCATGGTGGAGACCCTGGAACAGCGCGGCGCCGTGGTCATCGCCAAGTCCAACACGCCGGAATTGCGCGCCGGGGCCCAGACCTTCAACGAGGTCTTCGGCAAGACCCGCAACCCCTGGAACACGGCCCGCACCTGCGGCGGCTCGTCGGGCGGCTCGGCCGTGGCCCTGGCCACCGGCCAGGCCTGGCTGGCCACGGGGTCGGACCTGAGGGGCTCGCTGCGCATTCCGGCCGCCTTCTGTTCCGTGGTCGGCCTGCGCCCGGCCCCCGGCCGGGTGGCCCGGGGCCCCGTGGCCGACCCCATGAATGACCTGAGCGTCGAGGGCCCCCTGGGCCGCACGGTGGGCGACGTGGCGCTGCTGCTGGACGCCATGGCCGGCCGCCATGCCGGCGACCCGTCGGCCCTGCCGCGCCCGGCCACGCCGTTCTC
>JAGREA010000203.1 GCA_020446745.1 Rhodobacterales bacterium
CTCGGTCGGCGGCGCCAGGCCTTCCACCAGGTCCAGGGCCATCACCATCGCCAGGGCCACCACCAGGACGATGGTCAGCCAGCCCCCCCAAACGCCATCGTCCGCCCCGGCCGCGCCCGCCCCGGCGGGCACCGGTGCCATCCCCCGCCACGCCAGCCCGCAGAGGGCGGACAGGGCCAATACGAAAACCGTACCAACTGTTCCGTAAAAGCCGGCGATTCCAACCGGGAAGAGAAGCCATCCCAGCAGGCCGAATCCCAGGCCGAAAGCCCAGGCGAGGCGCTGGGGGAGGTCCAGGTCCGCCGCCACGCCGGCCAGACGCAGGGTCAGGCCGCCCAGGCCCAGGCAGGCCAGGACCAACAGGACGGGTGTCAGCCAGGCCATCCCAGGGTCCGCAACACGGCGGCCAGGTAGGGGCGGTACTGGACCAGGTAGAGGGCCAGGGCGCCCGCCACCCAGGCCCCGGCCACGAAGGTGGCGAACCGGGCGTTCACAGGCGCAGCCCCGGCACCAGGCCCACCAGGGCCACGGCCCAGGCCCGGCCCAGCAGGGGATCGAAGCCCAGGGCCCGGCGGGCGTTGGCGGCGGCCAGGCGCCCCTGCCCCGCCGCCAGGGCGGCCCGGGCGGCGCCGTAACAGACCAGGGCGGCGCGGTTGCGCTGGCCCCGCCGGTCGGCATCCGTCACCGGGTCCATCGCGGCCATATGGTCGGCCAGGATGCGCAGCGAGGCATCCCGGTGGGCCTCCACCGAGCGGCTGGAGCTGGCCTCGTGCACCCGGTAGTCGGTCAGCACCGCGTCCAGGATGGCGAACCGGGCGCCGTCTCGGGCCAGCTTCAGCCACAGGTCCCAGTCCTCGGCCGTGCGATAGGCCGGATCTTCCGAATAGCCGCCCACCCGGCCCAGCCAGTCCCGGCGCACCAGGGCGGCCGAGGGCGTCAGGCACGGCCCGTCGTACAGCAGCGCCCGATAGTCCGTGGCCGCCAGGGGGCCGGAACGGTGCACGCGCACCTCCTGGTCACCCCGGAACATGGACAGGTGGTGGCCCAGCACGTCCACCCCGGGCCCGGCGGCCTCCAGGCAGCGGGCCAGCTTGTCGGGCCGCCAGCGGTCGTCGGAATCCAGGAAGGCCACCCAGTCGGCCCGGGCCCGGGCCGTACCCCGGTTGCGGGACCGGGCGATGATGCCCTCGTTGTGGATGCGGTCCCACGACAGGCGGGGGTCGTCGAAGGATTCCAGAACCTGGAGCGTGCCGTCGTCGGAATGGTTGTCCACCACGATGGCTTCCCAGTCCGTCACCGTCTGGGCGCGCACCGACTCCAGGGCCTCCTTCAGAAAGGCGGCCTGGTTGTAGGTGGGAATGACGATGCTGACGCGCGGGGAGGTCATGACCCGAAGGCGTTCCGGCACAGGCGCAGGGTGGCGTCGATCTCGTCCTCCAGGCGGGCGGCGGGGGTGAAGCCGGCGGCTATCAGGCGGTCGATGCGATAGTCCAGGTCCGGCGCCGTGGCATCCGGTGCCGGCTCGGGCCGGTCGATGGGCGGGAGGAACCCCAGCACGGCCCGGCAGCGTTCCGCCACCAGGCGC
>JAGREA010000204.1 GCA_020446745.1 Rhodobacterales bacterium
GCCGACGACACCACCAACGCCGTCAGCATCCGCGGCTTCTTCGCCCGCGTGGCCGGCCTGCGCACCACCGACCGGACGGCCGAGGCGACGGTGATCCAGACCCGCCACCGCATCCCCGAAACGCCGCTGACCGAGGACCAGATCCTGGTCTACCAGGTGCCCATCCCCGAGCCCCTGCGGTTCCTGGAACCCCGCGAGACCGAGACCCGCAAGATGCACGCGCTGGAGGAATACGGCCTGATGCACGTGAAGCTGTACGAGGACATCGCGCGCCACGGGGCCATCGCCACCACCTACGCCTATCCGGTGATGGTGGACGGGCGCTACATCATGGACCCCTCGCCGACGCCCAAGTTCGACAATCCCAAGATGGACCGCATGCCGGCCCTGCAGCTGTTCGGCGCCGGGCGCGAGAAGCGCATCTACGCCATCCCGCCCCACACGGCCGTGCGCAGCCTGGATTTCGAGGACCACCCGTTCGAGGTCCAGTCCTGGGACGAAAGCTGCGCCCTGTGCGGCGCCACCGACAGCTTCCTGGACGAGGTGATCCTGGACGACGCCGGCGGGCGCATGTTTGTGTGCTCCGACACGGACTTCTGCCGCCAGCGCCGCGACAACCTGGAGGAGGCGGCGGAATGAGCGACGACGCCCCCCTGCTGCGGGCCGACGACGTGACGGTCCTGTACGGCGCCCGCGTGGGCTGCCGCGACGTGAGCCTGGACCTGTACCCCGGCGAGGTGCTGGGCGTGGTGGGCGAAAGCGGGTCCGGCAAGACGACCCTGCTGAACGCCCTGTCCGGGCGCCTGGAACCGGCGTCGGGCCGGGTGGTCTATGCCACCCGCCACGAGGGGCCCAAGGACGTGTTCGCCCTGACCGAGCCGGAACGCCGGTTCCTCATGCGCACCGACTGGGCCCTGGTGCACCAGAACCCCCGCGACGGCCTGCGCATGGGGGTTTCCGCCGGGGCCAATATCGGCGAGCGGCTGATGGGCGTGGGCTGGCGCCACTACGGCAACATCCGGGGCACCGCCCTGTCGTGGCTGGACAAGGTGGAGATCGAGGCCGGCCGGGTGGACGACCTGCCGGCCACCTTCTCGGGCGGCATGCAGCAGCGGTTGCAGATCGCCCGCAACCTGGTCACCGGGCCGCGCCTGGTGTTCATGGACGAACCCACGGGGGGGCTGGACGTGTCCGTCCAGGCGCGCCTTCTGGACCTGCTGCGGGGCCTGGTGGCGGACCTGAACCTGTCGGCCGTGGTGGTCACCCACGACCTGGCCGTGGCCCGGGTGCTGTCCCACCGGCTGATGGTCATGCGCGACGGCGGGGTGGTGGAACAGGGCCTGACCGACCAGGTGCTGGATGATCCCCAGCACCCCTACACCCAGCTTCTCGTCTCCTCGATCCTGCAGGTGTGACGCCATGACCGCCATGCTGCGCATCGAAAACCTGGGCAAGCGCTTCACCCTGCACGTGCAGGACGGGGCGGAGATCCCGGTGTTCCAGGGCGTCGACCTGGCCCTGGACGCCGGCGACTGCGTGGCCCTGACCGGGCCTTCCGGCACCGGCAAGAGCAGCCTGCTGCGCATGATCTACGCCAACTACCTGTGCCAGGAAGGCCGCATCGACCTGTGGCACGACGGCGCCTGGGTGGACATGGCCACGGCCGCGCCGCGCACGGTGCTGGACGTGCGCCGCCGCACCCTGGGCTACGTCAGCCAGTTCCTGCGGGTCATCCCCCGGGTGCCGACCCTGGACGTGGTGGCCGAGCCCCTGCGGGCCATGGGCGCCCCGGCCGACGCGGCCCGCGACGCGGCGGCGGCCCTTTTGCGGCGCCTGAACATCCCCCAGGCCCTGTGGCGCCTGTCGCCGGTCACCTTCTCGGGCGGCGAGAAGCAGCGCATCAACGTGGCCCGGGGCTTCGTGGCGCCCTATCCGGTGCTGCTGCTGGACGAGCCCACGGCCAGCCTGGACGCCGCCAACAGCGCCATCGTGCTGGAGCTGATCGCCGAGGCCCGGGCCCGGGGCGCGGCCGTGCTGGGCATCTTCCACGACCGGGCGGCGCGCGACGCCGTGTGCACGGACCAGGTGGACGTGACCCGGTTCAAGCCGGGTTCGAAGGCCGTATCCCATGCGTGAACAGACTCTGACCAACGCCCGCATCGTGCTGGCCGACCGGGTGGTGGAAGGCAGCCTGCACATCCGCGACGGGGTGATCACCGACGTGTCTGAAGGCCCCGTGGCCCTGCCCGGGGCCCTGGACCTGGACGGCGACCTGCTGATGCCGGGGCTGGTGGAACTGCACACCGACAACCTGGAAACCCACGTCACGCCCCGGCCCCGGGCAGAATGGCCGACCACCTCGGCGGCCATCGCCCACGACAGCCAGATGGCCGTTTCCGGCATCACCACGGTGCTGGACGCCCTGGCCCTGGGCGACGTGCGCCAGGGCAGCACCCGCATCAACCGCCTGCATGCCATGGTGGAAGGCGTGTGCCAGGCGGCCGACGCCGGGCTGCTGCGGGTCGAACACTTCCTGCACCTGCGCTGCGAGGTCAGCTACCCCAACATGCCCCTGGCCCTGGAGAAGCTGATCGACAATCCCCGGGTGCGCATGCTGTCGGTCATGGACCACACGCCGGGCCAGCGCCAGTTCGTGCAGATGGAGCCCGCCTACGCCTACTACCAGGGCAAGTTCGGCCTGTCCGATGCCGACATGATCACCTTCATCGCCCAGCGCCAGGCGGAGCACGCCCAGTACAGCCGCCCCCACCGGGACCTGGTGGTGGCAACGGCGCGGGCCCGGAGCATCGCCCTGGCCAGCCATGACGACGCCACCATCGAGCACGTGGACGAGGCCGTGGCCGACGGCATCACCGTGGCCGAATTCCCCACCACCGTGGCGGCGGCCCGGGCGTCGCACGGGGCCGGGCTGCGGGTGATGATGGGCGGGCCCAACCTGGTGCGCGGCGGCTCCCATTCCGGCAACGTGTCGGCCCTGGAACTGGCCAGGCACGGCTACCTGGACGTGATCTCCAGCGACTACGTGCCGCAGAGCCTGCTGCACGGCGCCCTGCTGCTGTACGACGACGTGCCCGGCATCGACCTGCCCGACGCCGTGCGCATGATCACCAAGACCCCGGCGGAAAGCATCGGCCTGACCGACCGGGGCGAGATCCTGCCCGGCAAGCGGGCCGACCTGGTCCACGTCCACCACTCGCCCCACCACCCGGTGGTCCGCGCCGTGTGGAGCCGGGGACGGCGCGTGGCCTGACGAACACCGCGCGCGGGGCCGGCAATGCTTCGAGACGCGCCTGCGGCGCTCCTCAGCATGAGGGTGGTGGCTGTTGCATGACCGAGCCCTCACCCTGAGGAGCCCGCGTCAGCGGGCGTCTCGAAGGGTTGGTGCCGCAGCTTCTTGTCTAGGCCGACGGATCGTACTTGCGGCAGAAGGCCTTGACGTCCAGGGAACGGAAGTCGGCCAGGCGGGCGTGCAGGGTTTCGTGGGACCAGTCCCACCAGGCCACCCGCTTCAGGGCCGCCTGGATGTCCTCGGGAAAGCGCCAGCGCAGGCGGCGGGCCGGCACGCCGGCCACCACGGAATAGGCCGGCACGTCCTTCGTCACCACGGCGCCCGAGCCGATCACCGCGCCGGTGCCCACCTTCACCCCGCCCATGACGATGGCCCCGTGGCCCACCCAGGCGTCGTGGCCCACTTGTACCCGGGATTCGCGGCGCCAGTCGAAGAAGGCGTCGTCGTCGGCCCCCAGGTCGTACCAGCTCGACCGGTACTGGAAATGGTGCTGGCAGGGGCGGTCCATGGGGTGCTGGCCCGGGTTCAGGCGCGCCTGGGCGGCGATGTTCACGAACTTGCCGATGTGGGCGTAGATGACGTTCACGTCGCTGACCATGTAGGAGTAGTCGCCCAGCACGGATTCCATGACCGTGGAACGGGCGCCCACCTCGGTCCAGGCGCCCAGGCGGCTGTCCACCACCAGGGCCGAGGGATGGACCGTCGGCTGGCGGCCCAGGCGCTTGGGGACCGGCGTCATCAGATGACCAGCTTGCGCAGGCGCTGGCTCAGCATGTCCAGGACGCTGACGGTGACGATGATGATCAGCATCACCGCCGCGGTCTGTCCGTAGTAGAAGCCGCGGATGTATTCCCACAGCACCATGCCGATGCCGCCGGCGCCGACGATGCCCAGCACCGTGGCCGAGCGCACGTTGGATTCGAAGCGGTACAGGGAATAGGAGATCCACAGCGGCAGGACCTGGGGAATGATGCCGTAGATGACTTCCTGCAGGCGGTTGGCGCCGGTGGCGCGGATGCCTTCCACGGGGCGCGGGTCGATGGCCTCGACGGCCTCGGAAAACAGCTTGGCCAGGATGCCGGTGGTGTGGATCCACAGCGCCAGCACGCCGGCGAAGGGCCCCAGGCCCACGGCGGCCACGAACAGCATGGCGAAGACCATCTCGTTGATGGCCCGGGCGGCGTCCATCAGGCGCCGCGTGGGCTGGTGGATCCACCAGGGCACCACGTTTTCCGACGACAGGATGCCGAACGGCACGGCGAACACCACGGAAAGCGCCGTGCCCCAGATGGCCACCTTGATGGTGATGATCATTTCGTCCAGGTACAGCGGCCATTCGTAGAAGTCCGGCGGGAAGAACCCGGCCATGAACCGGGTCATGTTGTCGGCATAGATGAACAGGTCCAGGGGCCGCATGTCGGCCCCCTCCCACGACAGCATCAGCACGGCCAGCGCCACGCCCCAGCCGACGATGTTGGCCGCCGAACGCTTCAGGTCACGGGGCGGCAGGGCGGGCGGCAGGGCGGGGGGCTGGGCGGCGGTCTTGGTGGCGGGCATGGGGGGACTCTCCGGGCGGGAACGGCGACGGCGCCGCGACCCCCGCCGGGGGATCGCGGCGCGGCCTGGGGCGGCGCTTAGCTGCCGGTCTTCTGGCCCACGGGGCCGGTGTTTTCCGACAGCACGCGCAGGATTTCCAGCTTGCGGTCGATCTCGGCGATGCGCTTGTCGCGCTCGGCCTTGTCCATGCGGTCGTCGTTCACCAGCTTGGTGCGATCCTTGAACAGGCCAAGCTGGCGGATCGGATAGAGCTGGGTGTTGTTGGATTCATAGAACAGGCCGTTGTTGGAAATGCCCTTCAGGACCATGCGCTCGTGCTCGGCGTTGGGGCCGAAGCGGCCGTAGCCCAGGAAGAAGGCCTTGATGCGCGTCTTCCATTCGCGCGGCAGGTCGGCGCGGTAGGTGATGGGGTCCTTGGGGATCAGCGGCGACTTCCAGATCACCTTCACGTTGTTGAAGGCATCGGGCGCGTTCTTCTTGGTGCGCTCAAGCTGCTCGGTGTTGTTGGTGGCGAAATCCACCTGCTTGTTGGCCACGGCCATCAGGTTGGTTTCGTGGTTGGCGTTGCGCACGGTCTTGTAGCAGGACTTGGGGTCCACGCTGTGCTTGGCGAACACGTAGTAGCTGGGCACCAGGTAGCCGGAGGTGGAGTTGGGATCGCCCAGGCCGAAGTTCAGGGTCTTGTCGCACTTCAGCACGTCGTCCAGGGAGTTCAGCGGGCTGTCCTTGTGGGTCAGCAGGACCGAGTAGTAGCCCATCTCGATCTGACCGTCGTCGGACACGCCGGAGGTCTGCACGAACACCTCGGCGCCGGCGCGGTCCACGGCTTCCAGGGCCGACTTGTTGCCGAACCAGGCCACCTGCACCTTGTTGAAGCGCATGCCCTCGATGATGCCGGCATAGTCCGGGGCGAAGAAGGCGTGCACGGGAACACCCAGCGACGTCTCCATCTCGGCCAGGAACGGCAGCCACTGGGACTTCAGGTTCTGGGTGGATTCGGTGGAGATGATCCCGAAGTTGATCTCCTTCAGGTCCCCTTCCATCTCGGCGGCGTTGGCGGTGGCGACCGAAGCCGTCATCACCACGGCCGCGGCGGCCGCGGCCAGTTTACGGAACAACATTCCTGATCTCCTCTTGAAGGTGCGGGCGGTTCGTCCGGCGTTTCCGGGCTGTTGGTCTTGGCCGGGATCGGCGGGAAGGCTGGGGGATGCGATCAGGCGGTGGCGGGCACCGCCCGGGCTCCGAAATCGGTTTCGGCCGCGGCCGCCGCGCGGATCGGGCCGGGCAGGATCAGTTCCTCGCTGGCCGCCCCGTACAGGTCGCGCAGCACGTCGGCGGTCAGGGCGGCGCTGGCGCCGTCGTAGACGACGCAGCCGTCGCGCATGGCCACGGTGCGCGGGCAGAAGCGGGTGGCGAAATCCACCTGATGCAGCGAGACGACCACGGTGATGCCGTCCTCGCGGTTGATGCGGGCCAGATTTTCCATCACCCGGCGGGCCGATTCCGGGTCCAGCGAGGCGATGGGTTCGTCGGCCAGCACGATTTCGGCCTGCTGCACCAGGGCGCGGGCGATGGCGGCCCGCTGCTGCTGCCCGCCCGACAGGGTGGAAGCCCGCTGGGTGGCGTATTCGGCCATGCCCACCCGGTGCAGCGCCTCCATGGCGCGGCGCTTTTCGTGGGCGGTGAACAGGCCCAGGGTGCCGCGCCAGGCCGGCACGTGGCCCAGGGCGCCCAGGGTCACGTTGGTCAGCAGCGACAGGCGGTTCACCAGGTTGAATTGCTGGAACACCACGCCGACGCGCGAGCGGGTGCGGCGCACCGAGCGGGCCAGGCGGCCGTTTTCCTGCACCGGATCGCCCAGCACGGTGACCTGGCCGCTGCCGGCGTCGCCGGTGGTCAGGCCCACCAGGTGGCGGATCAGGGTGGACTTGCCGGCCCCCGAGGCGCCGATCAGGGCCACCATCTCGCCCTTGGCCACCCGCAGATTCACGTTGCGCAGGGCGTGGGTGCCCTTCTTGAACGACTTGCTCAGGTCCTGGACGCGAATGGCCGTCATGCCATCCCCCTTGGGCGATGCTGTTGAGGGGCACCGTAGCGGGGGGGCGTTGCTCCCGTGTCTCAAACAAATAACGATTCGTTGTCGTTTTCTTTAAGTTTTGTGATGCGGATGAATCGGCGAGTCGTTGGAATCTAAGCCGTTCGAATACTTGAAAAAGTTCGCCATCGGCCAGGGAGGGGTCGCGGCCGGCCGTCATCGGGCCGCCACGGGACCGACACGACGCCGTCGCGCCTCCGTCGTGCCGCTGTCATGGGGGCGGCCGCCCGCCCGGGGCAGGCCAGATGCCCGAAAAAGCCTTTTCCCAAGGCCCGGCAATGCCTCTAGGATCGTCGGGGAGTGGAGCGGAGAGGGCCCGCCGGACAGGTGCGGACGGGGGCCGAAGGGGCGGCCATGCACGAAATGTCCCTGGCCGAGGGCGTGCTGCGGATCATCGAGGCACAGGCCCGGGAACAGGATTTCACCCGGGTCAAGACCGTGCGCCTGGAACTGGGCCAGTTGTCCCACGCGGCGCCCGAGGCCCTGGCCTTCTGCTATGATGCCGTGGTCCGGGGCACCGTGGCCGAGGGCTCGCGGCTGGAGATCGTCCGCACGCCGGGCCAGGCCCAATGCCTGGCCTGCGACCGCACGGTGGCCCTGGCCCGGCGCTATGACCCCTGCCCCCACTGCGGCGGCCACCGGCTGCAGGTGATCGCCGGCGAGGAAATGCGGGTCAAGGAACTGGAGGTCCAGTGATGTGCACCACCTGCGGATGCGGCGTCGGCGAGGCCAGGGTCGAAGGCCATCACCACCACCATCACGACCATGATCACCCCCATGATCACCCCCATGATCATGGGGCGGCGGACCGCCTGGTGCGCGTGGAACAGGACATCCTGGCCCACAACGACACCCACGCGGCGGCCAACCGGGCCCGGTTCGCCGAAAGGGGCATCTTCGCCGTCAACCTGGTGTCGTCGCCCGGGTCGGGGAAGACCACCCTGCTGGCCCGCACCCTGGCCGACCTGCTGGCGCGGGTGCCCTGCGCCGTCATCGAGGGCGACCAGCAGACGGACCACGACGCCGAACGCATCCGCGCCGCCGGGGCCCCGGCCGTGCAGGTGAACACGGGCAAGGGCTGCCACCTGGACGCCCACATGGTGGGCCACGCCCTGGATGCCCTGGACCCGGCCGCCGACAGCCTGCTGTTCATCGAGAACGTGGGCAACCTGGTGTGCCCCGCCGCCTTCGATTTGGGCGAGGCCCACAAGGTGGTGGTGCTGTCGGTGACCGAGGGCGACGACAAGCCCCTGAAGTACCCCGACATGTTCGCCGCCGCCGACCTGATGGTGCTGAACAAGGCCGACCTGCTGCCCCATGTGGACTTCGACGTGGACCGCTGCGTGGATTTCGCCCGCCGGGTGCGGCCCGACCTGCCGGTGGTCCAGCTCTCCGCCACCAAGGGCGACGGGCTGGACGGCTGGTACGCCTGGCTGCTGGACGGCCACCGGCGCGCCGCCGGCCGCGCCGACGCGGCGGAGTAGGGGACCATGTGCCTGGCCATCCCCGTGCGGGTCACCGCCCTGCTGGACGACGACCTGGCGGTCGTCGAACTGGATGGGGTGAAAAAGGAGATCTCCCTGGCCCTGGTGGACGGCGTGGCCGTGGGGGATTACGTGATCCTGCACGTGGGCTATGCCCTGTCGCGCCTGGACGCGGCCGAGGCCGAACGCACCCTGGCCCTGTTCGCCGAGATCGACGACATCAAGGCCGCCCAGGCGGCCGGAGAGGTGTCGGCGTGAAGTACGTCGAGGAATTCCGCGACGGCGCCTTGGCCCGCAAGCTGGCCGGCGCCATCGCCGACCGGGTGCGGGGCGACCGCGCCTACAACCTGATGGAATTCTGCGGCGGCCACACCCACGCCATTTCCCGCTACGGCATCGAGGACCTGCTGCCCCCCGCCGTGCGGCTGATCCACGGCCCCGGCTGCCCCGTCTGCGTGCTGCCCGCCGGGCGCATCGACAACGCCATCGACCTGGCCCTGAACCAGGGGGTGACGCTCTGCACC